>JABGRG010000017.1 GCA_018648445.1 Rhodospirillales bacterium
GACCTTGGTCAATTCCACGCGCCGCTCTTCGGTCAGCGCCGGAATGGGAACCCGCACCATCTGGCCGTCGTTGGATGGGTTGAGGCCCAGCCCCGATTCCAAAATCCCCTTCTCGACCGCTTTCACCAATCCCTTGTCCCAGACCTGAACGGTCAGCATCCGCGGTTCCGGCACACTGATGGTTCCAACCTGGGTTATCGGCATCTTGCTGCCATAAGCATCGACCATCACGGGTTCCAGCAGGCTTGCCGCTGCCCGGCCCGTGCGCAACCCGCCGAATTCCTTTGCCAGGGCATCTACCGCGCCTTGCATTCGCCGTTCGAAGTCGCCCTTGATCGCTGCGAATTTTCCGTCGACCACTTCCACCTCCCTCTAGCGGATAACCGTATATACGCCGTCCCCCCGGACGACGTTCCCAAACGCTCCCGGATTGTGAAGCGAAAAGACGAGAATTGGAACCTTGTTGTCCCGCGCGAGCACAATCGCCGCGGCGTCCATGACCTTGAGGTCCTTCATCAACACGTCCCGATAGGTCAATTCTTCGTATCGCTCGGCGTCCGCATCCTTTTTCGGATCGGCAGAGTATACGCCGTCCACCTGCGTCCCCTTCAGAATGGCGTCGCACCCCATTTCAACCGCGCGCAGGGCGGCAGCCGTATCGGTGGTAAAGAACGGATTTCCGGTTCCAGATGCAAAAATAACGACCCGGCCCTTTTCCATATGCCGGATCGCCCGTCGGCGAATGTAGGATTCGCAGACCGAGGCAATCGGGATGGCCGATTGCACCCTGGTTTCGACGCCCTTTTTCTCGAGGGTATTCTGGATGGCCAGCGCATTGATGACGGTGGCCAGCATCCCCATGTAGTCGCCCCCGGCGCGATCCAGGCCGACATCCTGGGCCATACTGCCACGGAATATGTTTCCTGCGCCGACAACCACCGACACCTGGACGCCCATTTCCGTTACTGTCTTGATTTCCTCGGTAATGCGATCAAGGGTTTCGAAATCAAAACCAAACTCCCGGTCGCCCATTAAACCTTCACCGGAGAGTTTCAGTAAAACACGCCGATATTTAGGTTTTGACGCCATGGAATCATCCGTCCGTTCAGCTCAAATTACAAAAATAGCCGCAGTCGCGCCTGCGGCTTCAATCGATATTACACTATCCAACACCAGTCGGTCTTGAACAATTTTGGCGGGATTACGGCCCTGCATCCCAATGCAGGGCCGTTTTTCCACAAAAGATCAACCGCCCGCCGTCGCAGCGACTTCGGCAGCGAAATCCTCATCCTTTTTGGCCAGGCCTTCGCCCAGCGCATAGCGGATGAATCCACCGACTGCAGCAGCGCCACCGGCTTCCTTGCCGGCGTCGGCAACCACATCGCCGACCTTGCTTTCGGTATCCATAACAAACACCTGATCTACGAGGCAGGCTTCCTCGTAGAACTTGCGAAGGCGGCCTTCGACCATCTTTTCAATGATGTTTTCGGGCTTGCCGCTGGCACGGGCCTGATCGGAAAGAACGTTCTTTTCGCGTTCCAGGGCCTCAGGGTCCAGATCATCCCGCGAAACCGACTGCGGATTGGCGGCGGCAACGTGCATGGCGACATGCTTGCCGACCGTTGCCAGCTTGGCAGCATCGGCGTCGGACTCGACGGCTACGAGAACCGCGATCTTACCAAGGCCGTCACCGGCTGCATTGTGGATGTAGGACCCGAGAACGCCACTCTTGACCTTGAGCACCTGGGCGCGCCGAAGCGACATGTTTTCGCCGATGGTCGCGATCATGTGGGTCAATTGATCGGCAACGTTACGGCCTTCGCCACCGGGATACTCGGCGACCTTGATCGCATCCATGTCGCCGTCGTTGGCCAGCGCGATGCCGGCAACGGCTTTGACGTATTCCTGAAAAGTTTCGTTGCGCGCCACGAAGTCGGTTTCGGCGTTAACTTCGACAACCGCACCCGCGTTTCCGTCGAGCGCGACACCAACCAGACCTTCAGAAGCGATGCGGCCTGCTTTCTTCGCCGCCGCCGCCAAACCCTTCTTGCGAAGCCAGTCGACACCGGCCTGGACGTCACCATCGGTTTCGCCCAGCGCTTTCTTGCAATCCATCATGCCCGCGCCCGTAAGCTCGCGCAGTTCCTTCACCAATGCGGCGGTAATCTGTGCCATTGTTTTCCTCGTACTACTAATTCTTGCTTGATCCGAAAAGCGTTCAGGACACCCAAACGCCATCCGGCATACTTATGTGAGATCAGGCTTCAGCCTTGGGCTCTTCGGCCTTGGGCTCTTCGGCCTTAGGCTCTTCGGCCTTGGGCTCTTCGGCCTTGGCTTCCTCAGCCTTGGGCTCTTCGGCCTTGGCTTCCTCAACCTTGGGTTCCTCGGCCTTGGCTTCCTCGGCGGGGACTTCCTCGGGCAACGCCTCGACCGGGACTTCCTCGCTCTCGCCGACATCGCCGCCGGTCGCCGTCATTTCTTCCCGGATGCCGGAAAGAACCGTGCCCGCGACCAGATCGCAGTACATGCTGATGGCGCGAATGGCGTCGTCGTTGCCCGGGATGGGATACTGGATGCCGTCGGGGTTGCTGTTGCTGTCGAGAACCGCGACAACCGGAATGTTCAGCTTGTTGGCTTCGGCGATGGCAATGGATTCCTTGTTCGTGTCGATGACGAACATGATATCCGGCAGCCCGCCCATATCCTTGATGCCGCCCAGCGCGCGGTCCAGCTTGTCCCGCTCGCGGGTAATGCGCAGCAGTTCCTTCTTGGTCAGGCCCTGGGTTTCGCCGTCAAGCTGTTCTTCCAGCGTGCGAAGCTGCTTGATCGAGTTCGAAATGGTCCGCCAGTTGGTCATCATGCCGCCGAGCCAGCGGTGGTTGACGTAATACTGACCGCATTTCTTGGCCGCCTCGGCGACCTTGCCACTGGCCTGACGCTTGGTTCCGACGAACAGTACGCGGCCGCCCGCCGACACCACTTCCTCTACCGCTTTCATGGCCTGATAGAGCATGGGAACGGTCTGCTGCAGGTCGATGATATGGATCTTGCTGCGCACGCCAAAAAGATAGGGCCCCATTTTGGGGTTCCAGCGACGCGTGTTATGTCCGAAGTGAACGCCAGCTTCCAGCAGTTGGCGCATGGTAAACGTAGGGAGAGCCATAGGTCCTGATCCTTTTCCGGTTAGGCCTCCACGGGCAAGGTCTGAAAACCATTTCCAGACACCGGAGCGACCGATCCGGCGAATTTGCGCCGGGGCCGCACACCCGTGTGCGTTTTTCAAGGGCGCGTACATAACGCCGCCACCCACGGAATGCAAGGGAAATCGCCGAACCAGAGCGTCTTGCGGGATTAAATCTCCTCGGCGCTTAAGACGCCGGGGATTTGCTGGACGGACCAGATGATGGACGGCGAGACGGAATAGCCGCCGGGTAGGGCGATTTCGACTTCGCGGCCGTCTTCGAGGCCGCAGATCAGGCTAATGCGCCCCCTGCCCCGCCCTTCGCTGGCCAGAGCTTCCTTCAGGGCTGTCAAATGGTTAGCATCGCCCAGCCGGATTTTCAGGCCCGGACTGGCTCCGGCTGTGGCGTCGGCCAGGGCGGTGACGGAATGGGCGGTAAACCGCACGCCTTCACCATCGAACTGGGCGCTTGCCTTGATGAGCACGGCATTGCCAACCACAAGCCATTCACCGGCTGCCGAAAGCACCTCGGAAAAAGCCGTCACCTCGAAGTCGCCGGTGACGTCCGAGCACGTGATAAAGGCGTAGCGGGTTCCCCGCCCAGATGTCCGTTCGCGCTTGGCCATGACGACACCGGCAAGAGAGACCGGCCCGGAATGCCGCCCGGCCAACACCTCGGCGATCGGTTTTGCGCCGATGCGTTTCAAGCTCTTGCCGTACGAGCCAAGCGGATGCTCCGACAGATAAATACCGACCGCCTCGAATTCATGCCGCAATCGGTCCGTTTTCGGCCAATCGGCCACGGAAGGAAGTGTCTCCAGCGGCGCGGGCATAGCCGCTTCGCCGAACAGGCCGATCTGACTGCTGGCTTTTTCCGAGGCCATGGCGGTGGCGTGGCGCAGCAGGGTTTCGATGCCCTCGAACATCTGCCGACGATTGGCGTTCAGGCAATCCAGCGCCCCCGCGCGAACCAGATTTTCAAACTGCCGTTTGTTGACGGCGTGGGAATCCAGGCGATTGGCGAGATCGGTCAGGTCCTTGAAAGGCCCATTTTCGATGCGTTCACCCACCAGGCCCGCCATCGCGCCGCTGCCCACGTTCTTCACGGCGGCCAGCGCGTATCGAATGGCGTCATTCTCGACCGAGAATTCAACGAACGAGGCGTTTACATCCGGCGACAGCAGCGAGACGTCCAATCGGTCCAGTTCCTGCTTGTAGGTCGCCATTTTATCGGTGTTCTGCATGTCCAGCGTCATCGACGCGGCCATGAACTCGACCGGATGGTTGGCCTTCATATAGGCCGTCTGGTAGGCGACCAGCGCATAAGCGGCCGCGTGGGACTTGTTGAAACCGTAGCCCGCAAATTTGGCGACCTGATCGAAAATATCCGAGGCTTTGCCCTTGGGAACCTTGCGCTCCACGGCACCCGCCACAAACACCTCGCGCTGCTTGTCCATCTCGGCTTTGATCTTCTTGCCCATGGCCCGGCGCAAAAGATCGGCCCCGCCCAGCGTAAAGCCCGCGAGCTCCTGGGCGATCTGCATGACCTGTTCCTGATAGATCATGATGCCGAAGGTTTCCTTGAGGATGCTTTCCAGGGTCGGATAAAGATAGTCAGGCTTTTCCTCGCCATGCTTTCGTTTGATATAGCTTGGGATGTTGTCCATGGGCCCCGGTCGATAGAGGGCCACGATGGCGATGATTTCCTCGAAGGTATCGGGTTTCAGCTTGCGCAGAACGTCGCGCATTCCCGCACTTTCCAACTGGAACACGCCGGTCGTTTCGGCCCGCGCCAGAAGATCGAAGGTCGGCCCATCGTCAAACGGCAGTTTGGACAATTCGATCGTGATCCCGCGATCCGCCACCAGTTCGACCGCCTTGGACAACACCGTCAGCGTTTTGAGGCCGAGGAAATCGAACTTCACCAGCCCGGCAGACTCCACCCACTTCATGTTGAAGCCCGTGACCGGCATGTCGGAGCGCGGGTCACGATACAGCGGGATCAGTTCTTCCAGCGGACGGTCGCCGATGACGACACCGGCGGCATGGGTCGAAGCGTGACGATAAAGGCCTTCAAGCCTTCGGGCGAAGTTGAACAGACGTGCGACCGACTGGTCTTCCTCGATCATCTGCTTTAGCTGAGGTTCGGCGGCACGGGCCTGATCCAGCGTCGTCGGCTTGGCCGGATTGTTGGGCACCAGCTTGCAGATGCGGTCCACCTGTGGATAGGGCATCTGTAAGACGCGCCCGACGTCACGCAGCACCGCGCGGGCCTGCAACTTTCCAAAGGTGATGATCTGGGCCACCTTGTCGCGGCCGTACTTTTCCTGCACGTGGCGGATGACCAGATCGCGCTTGTCCTGACAAAAATCGATGTCGAAGTCGGGCATGGACACGCGTTCGGGGTTAAGAAATCGCTCGAATAAAAGGCCGAAACGTATTGGATCTAAATCAGTAATGGTCAAGGACCACGCAACCATAGACCCCGCACCCGATCCACGCCCCGGCCCGACCGGGACCGCGTGTTCGTTGGCCCAGTGAATGAATTCGGCGACGATCAGGAAGTAGCCGGGGAACCCCATTTCGACGATGATGGCCATTTCTTCATCAAGGCGCGCGAAATACTTCTGTTCGGTCTGCGCACGCTCTTCGTCGGTCATGTCGTCGGTCAAAACCTGATTTTTCAGGCGGACTTCCAACCCGCGCCGGGCCATGTCGCGCAGTTCGTCTGCTTCATCACGTCCCGCGCCACAGTCGTAGGGCGGCAGGATAGGGTCGATTTTTTCGACCATGACGGCGCAGCGCCGTGCGATGACCAGGGTGTTGTCCACGGCCTCGGGCAGATCGGCGAATAGAACCCGCATTTCCTCGGCGCTTTTGAAACCGAAATCACGGGTAAGACGGCGCCGGTCGTCCTCCGAAACGTACTTGCCCTCGGCGATGCAGATCAGCGCGTCATGGGCGTCGAACATGTCGGGATCGGAAAAGAAAGCCTCGTTGGTGGCCACCAAGGGCAGATCATGGGCATAGGCCAAATCGATCAGCGGGCCTTCGATTTGGGCCTCCACCGGCAGCCCGTGACGCATGAGCTCCACGTAAAAACGCTCGGGGAAAGCCGCTTTGAGACGCAGGAGAACGGCTTCCGCGGCATCAAACTGCCCTTCGGCGAGAAGCCGGCCGACGGGACCGGAAGAACCGCCGCTAAGCGCGATCACCCCTTCGCTGCACGTTTCCAGCGCGCTGAGAGGCACATGGGATTCGTCATCGTCCTCGGTGTCGAGAAATGCGA
This sequence comes from Rhodospirillales bacterium, assembly GCA_018648445.1. The sequence goes on from JABGRG010000017.1 coordinate 6,471, forward strand.
TCTTGAGCAGCTTCAGCAGATTCTTGTAACCCGCTTCGTTCTGGGCAAGCAGGACAAGCCCGTCCGAGCCGCCGGATGTTGCCGCCCGGAACTTGTCCTTGCCGTCGCTTTCGCGCGCGATGGCCAATTGGCAACCCAAAATCGGCTGAATCCCGGCACTCGCACAGGCAGACGAGAACTCCATGGCGCCGAACATATTATTGGTATCGGTGATGGCCACGGCGGGCATGCGCCGATCAACCGCAAGATTCACCAGATCGGGAACACGTATCGCTCCCTCAAGCAGCGAATAGGCTGAATGGACGCGCAGATGAACGAAATCGGCATGTGGCATGGCCCTAAGGATTCCACAGGGCCGTACGATTGTCAGCCGAGATGTAGCAGTGCCTTACGGGTTATCCACAAGAAATTGCGTTTTGTCCCCGGTTTCTCTTTAACCGCCGACCAATTTCCCGTTTTCGAGGCGGACGATCCGGTCCATGCGCGCTGCCAGATCGGTGTTGTGGGTGGCGATCAACAAAGCCAGCCCGGCCCCTCGCGCCAGACGCAAAAGCACCGAAAACACCTCGGCAGCCGTATCGGGGTCGAGATTTCCGGTCGGTTCGTCGGCCAGCATCAGGCTGGGCGCATTGGCCAGCGCGCGCGCGATGGCGACACGTTGCTGTTCGCCGCCGGAAAGCTGACCGGGGCGATGGCTTGCCCGTTCGCTCAACCCCAGGACACCCAGCAATTCACCTGCCCGTTTGGCCGCTTCGCTTTTGTCGAGCCCGGCAATGATTTGCGGGACGACGATATTTTCCTGGGCCGAAAACTCTGGCAACAGATGATGGTACTGGTATACGAAGCCGATGTTATGACGGCGAAGGCGGGTGCGGTCATCGTCATTCAGGTCGCTGCCGGTCTGCCCGGAAATCATGATTTCGCCGGTATCGGGCGGTTCCAGAAGTCCGGCAATATGCAACAGCGTTGATTTTCCGGCCCCCGACGGACCGATCAGCGCCACCACTTCGCCCGAGTTGATCTGCAGATCGACGCCCTTCAGGACTTCGAGGAAACCTCTCCCCTGCGGGAACTTGCGGGTAACGGCGTCCAGCTTCAGCACCAGATCACTCATAGCGCAGCGCCTCCGCCGGATCGATTTTGGAGGCGCGCCACGAGGGATACAGGGTCGCCAGGAAAGACAGCCCCAGCCCCATGCAAACCACCGTCACGACCTCGTAGGGATTGACCTCGGCCGGAAGGCGCGACAGGAAGTAGATGGTCTCGTCAAAAAGTTCGGTTCCGGTCAGCGATTGAATGGCCTGACGGACGCTTTCAATGTTCTGGCAGAAAACCAGGCCCAGAACAAATCCGGCCAAAGTTCCGATAACCCCGATGCTGGCCCCGCTCAGGAAGAATATTCGCATGACCATGCCGCCTGTGGCGCCCATGGTGCGCAATATGGCGATGTCGCGCCCCTTGTCCTTAACCAGCATGATCATGCTGGAGATAATATTGAACGCGGCGACGACGATGATCAGGGTCAGGATCAGGAACATGACGTTGCGTTCCACCTGAATGGCGTTGAAAAAGCTGGAATTCACCTGCTGCCAGTCGTGAACGCGACCGGCCTTGCCGATGGCGGCGGTAATCTCGCGCCCTACGGCCTTTGCGTCATCCGGGTCTTCGATAAAGATTTCCAGATTGGTGACGGAATTCTTCATCTTGAAGTAAACCTGCGCGGCCTCCAGCGGCATGAAGATAAAGCTGGAATCGTACTCGTACATGCCGATGTTGAACGTGCCCGCCACCTTGTAGGCCCGCATGCGCGGGACGGTGCCAAAAGCGGTCACGTTGCCCTTGGGCGAAATCAACGAGATCTTGTCACCGATTCTAAGGCCCAGAAGCGAGGCCAGACGCGACCCGATCAGAACGGAATCCTTGCCGTTATAGTCGTCCAGAGAGCCAGCCACGATGTTCTCGGCAATGATGGTGCGTCTTTTCAGGTCCTCGGCGCGCATACCCCGCACGACCGCGCCGCGGGCCACCCCGCGCGCTGTCGCCATGATCTGGCCCTCGATCAGGGGGGAAACCAAAACGACGCCGGGAATCTTGCGGGCCTTCTCGGCCACGGCATCGAAATCGGGCAAATGGTTGGCGTAGCCGGACATCATAAGATGCCCGTTGATGCCCAGAATCCGGCTTAGCAATTCCTGGCGGAAGCCGTTCATCACCGACATGACGATGATCAGCGTCGCCACGCCTAGCGCGATCCCGGTCAGCGAAAACCACGCGATGACCGAAATAAACCCTTCGCGCCTGCGCGCCCGCAGGTAGCGCATGGCCATCATACGTTCGAAGGCCGAAAACACGTGGCGTTCCCCTTCCCTTTATCGTCTCAATCAGCCCGCGAGTTGTGCGAAGGCCTCGTCAATTCCAAGCTCGACGCGTTCGCCGCTCCTGCGGTTCTTCACCTCGACCACACCTGACTTCAACCCGCGCGGGCCAACAACCAGCTGCCACGGCAGACCGATAAGGTCCATGTCGGCGAACTTGACGCCGGCGCGCCCCTCGCGATCATCGTAAAGAACCTCGACGCCCGCCTGGGTCAGGCGTGCATACAAGTTATCACAGGCCGAGGCGCATTCTTCATCGTTGGATTTGAGGTTGATCAGCCCAACCTTGAACGGAGCCACGGATTCCGGCCAGATGATGCCATTCTCGTCGTGCGAGGCCTCGATGATGCCCGCGACAAGACGCGAAACGCCGATTCCGTAAGAACCGCACTCTAGCTCAGTGCTTTCACCGTCGGGGCCATTGACGACCGCCCCCATTGATGCAGTGTATTTCGTGCCGAACGAGAAGATATGGCCAACCTCGATGCCGCGCTGCACCTTCAGCTTGTCGCCGAGGGACTTTTCGACCTCTTCGTCGCGCTGTTCGTCAACGGCGGCGTACAGTGAGGTGACGTGATCGACCGTGCGCTGCATGTCGTCGTCGTTATCGTAGTCCAGATCCGCGCCGCGCAAATCCATGTCGACGAAATCGGCGTGGCAACCGATTTCGGACTCTCCCGTATCGGCCAAAATCAGGAATTCGTGGCTCAGATCGCCGCCAATGGGGCCGGTATCGGCGCGCACCGGAACCGCTTTCAGGCCGAGCCGTTCGAAGGTGCGCATATAACACACGAAGAAGCGGTTGTAGGAACGCCGCGCCCCGGCCGAATCCAGATCGAAGGAATAGGCGTCCTTCATCAAGAACTCGCGCCCGCGCATGACGCCGAAACGAGGCCGCACCTCGTCACGGAACTTCCACTGTATGTGGTACAGTAGCTTGGGCATGTCCTTGTAGCTTTTGACGTTGTCGCGCACGATCTGCGTGATCTGCTCTTCGTTGGTGGGACCGAACAGCATGTCGCGGTCATGGCGGTCACGGATTCGCAGCATTTCGGGGCCGTAGTCATCGTAACGGCCGCTTTCACGCCACAAGTCAGCCGACTGAATGGTCGGCATCAGCATTTCCTGACAACCGGCACGGTCCTGCTCTTCACGGACAACCTGCTCGATTTTCTTGAGGACCCGATACCCCAGCGGCAGCCACGAATAAATCCCCGCGCTGGCCTGGCGGATCATTCCGGCGCGCAGCATCAAACGGTGCGAGACGATCTGCGCCTCGGTGGGATTTTCCTTCAAAGTCGGAATGAAATACTGCGACAGTCGCATGTGGTCTCGGTCCTCTCTGGAAATTCGTTGGATGGCGGCGGCACTTTATGCGATGCAGGGGGCCGACGCAATCAATCGAAATCCACATCTACATCCGTGTCGGAAACATCATCCGCCAGATCGCCGGCAACGGCTGGAATGGTGTGTCCCATTGCGACACCGGTCATGGCCGCCGTAGCGTCGTTCGCATCCAGTGTCCGATCAGACGGTTTACGGCGGAAAATCTTTCGTCCCAACCATATGCCGGGAACCAGGACGATAGCCGAGGCAATCAACATGGCTGTTTCGCTAGGTTTGCCTTCGGCCATCGAGGCAGCGACGACCAGCGCCAAAAACCAAATGACGACGAACGCCGCCAAAAACAGAATGATTTTAAGAACTCTCAAGAACCTCTCCCTGCCTCTTCGACTCAGCCAATTTTCCGCGGGCCCACCCGACGGTTGCAGCCTTAGAAGCCTGCCTTTTGTCCATCGTTGGCGACCGATGCGCTCAATGCCACTTCCACATACAACATATGCCTGAAATAATACAATTTCATCACCGCCCTCCATAGTTGCCTCTTAACAAACGGGGCGAGTTTGGCTACATTATTTTCGTGATATTAAAATGACAAATGGGGAAAAGTAAAAACAAAGAGAACCAAAACACTTGGTTCGATTTGCGTCATGTTTCGGGTCAAATTTCAACACGCCGGTAGGCCATGAAGGCGAACGGCGACTTTCCAAAAACGATCCTCATCTAAGTGCGAAAGGGTCGAACGCTTTCTTGAAAGCCGAAAGTTTTACGTAAATTACCGGTAGACTTGGAATTCGCGTCACACAACTGCAACAAGGGTGGACATTCTCGCAAGGGAACCCCACTATCATAGGTAATAAAAATAACCGGACGACGGGTAACAGCTCTACAAAGGAGGGTATAATGGCTGCGCAACGACGAGGTGGGCCATGACGGTTAAAAAACGCATTCCCAAAGGCACACCCAATATGATCGACAAGTACGTCGGATCGCGGGTTCGTGCCAGACGGGTTGGACTACGATTGAGCCAGACCAACCTTGGTCAGGCCATCGGCGTCACTTTCCAGCAGATTCAGAAATATGAGAACGGTTCGAACCGCGTCGGCGCCAGCAATTTGTATAAAATTGCCAACGCGCTTGCCGTCGAAGTCTCGTTTTTCTTTACCGGAATGCCCGACGACATTGCGAAGGCGGGCTTGATACCGCGTGGCAAGGCCATGGCCGAGCCGCCGCCCGCTCAGTTCGACCATGACCCCATGAGTTCACGCGAATCCATCGAACTCATGCACAACTACTTCCGGATTCCCGACCCGCTGGTCCGCAAACGTCTCTTCCAGTTCGTGAAGAGCCTCGCGGATTCAGCCAAAGCGGAATAGACGGTATTCGGAACGACGGATTCCCCCGGGGTTCCCGCGACCCCGGGTTTTCCTTCGTTTATTGCCCAATCAAGTCGAAATGCCTCCCCGCGCCATTCACGCGCCCTCCCAAAAAAACACGTTTGAATAACTCCTGTAATTGCGGTACTACCTTAGATTTTGCCGGCCATGTTGCTATGGGAGTGGGGAGGAAGTTTGATGTTCGGCCTTTTCACCTTTTTGGGAATCGTAGCACTCGCGTCTCTCATTCTCTCGCCGTTGATAGCGATTTCCGCCTCCAACCGAGCCCACCGCCTGGACGCGAGAGTTTCGCGGCTGCAAAAGCGACTGGAGACCATCGAAAGTGGCCTCAAAGAAGAAGACATTTCGGATGCTGTGCAGGGACTGCCTCAAACACTGGACCTCGACCCGGCATCGCAAGATCAGCCATCACCACAAAAAGCCGACATCGAATCTTCTGCTCCTCCTGCAGCGCCTCAACCAAGCGCTTCCCTTTCAGCAGACGTTCCGCCTACGGAAAAATCTATTGAAGAGACCGTCGCATCGCGGTGGCTTGTCTGGCTGGGTGGGGTGGTGATCGCCCTCGGCGGCATTTTCCTGGTGAAATACAGCATTGATCACGACCTTCTTTCCCCGGCAGTTCGCATATTTATTGGCATTTTGCTCGGCATTTCCCTGGCCGTCGGTGGTGAGTGGGTGCGTCGGCGGCCTGTTCAGAAAGCCATTGCCTCGGTAAGCCCGGACTACGTTCCTCCGGCCCTGACCGGCGCCGGAATCCTCATCGCCTTCGGTAGCGTTTATGCTGGATATGCGCTGTATGACCTTCTGCCTCCGCTGGTCGTTTTCGGTCTGTTGACGGCAATCGCCGCCGCTGCCCTAGCCCTATCGCTGCTGCAGGGTCCATTCATCGCGGCGTTGGGAATACTGGGAGCGTTTACCGTGCCGCTTCTCGTTGATACGGGCGCGGCCTCGGCCTGGGGGCTGTTTGGCTATCTCGTGATCGTCGCTGGCAGTGCGTATGCCGTCGTGCGCTACATGGGATGGTGGTGGCTGGGGTGGATGACCCTGCTGGGCTCCGTTATTTGGCAACTTTTCTGGTTCCATCGTTTATGGCAACCGGCAGATCTGCTGGCGCTTTCACTTCATATGATCGCGCTGCTCGCGATGGGCTTGGCAATCCGATTTGGAAGCCTCTGCGGACACAACGACGAGCGCGACCATCCCAATAGTTCCGCCGCGATGTCTCCGCCAGCGTCCTTTGTGTTTGGAACGGCGCTGGGTGTTTCCGTTCTGGCATTTGTTCTGGTTCGTATGGATGGATACGCAACCGAATCGCTTATCGTTTTCAGCCTGATCGCCACCGCATTAGTGGTATTCGCCTTCAAATTGAAATGCCTCGAAACCCTGTTTCCGTTGGCGGCGGCAACATCCGTCATATTGCTTGCAACATGGCATCAGCCGGAACTCGTTCGACTTCCAGAGATAATTCTCGTTGAAGGGCGCGAGATGGCTACCCTGCCGGGGCCGATTTTACCGCCTGAATTTTCGGTATTCGCCTCAATGGCGACGCTTATTGCATTCGCCTTTGGAACAGCCGGGTACCTTGGTATTCGACGATCCATGCGGCCCGATCTGTGGGCTGCGATTTCGGCTATCGTTCCCTTGGCGTCCCTGATCGTCTGCTATTGGCGAATGGAAGCCTCTGCCGTGAATATGGCTTGGGGCGCCGTGGCGATTGGCCTCGCCGTTCTTGGGACAATTGCGGCGCAAAGGATAGTAGGCGAACGGGACCGACAGGGAATAGAGGCCGCTTTGGGCATCTACGCTTTGGCGGTCTTTGCGGCCATAAGTTTGGCGGCATCAATGACCCTTGAGGAAACCTGGCTGTCAATCGCATTGGCCATACAGTTACCGGCCACGGCCTGGATTCACAACCAATTGAAAATTGCGTATCTGCGCCCGTTTTCCGCCCTAATTGCCGTGATCGTCGGTATTCGTCTTCTGTTGCTTCACCATTTGCCCGGATCGCCTTTGTACGAGCCCCTTGACGGCATTTGGATTCTCTACAGTTATGGCATCCCCGCAATAGCCTTCGGCCTTGCCGCCAAGTGGTTCCGCGAAACCGGGGACGACAAACTTGTCATGCTTCTCGAATCCGGAACCATCGCAATCGCAGTGGCGACCGTTAGCATGGAAATCAGACACTTCGTTGGCGACGGAACGCTCGGTTATGCGCGCTACACCCTTTTCGAGCAGAGCCTTCATTCGCTTTCATGGCTTGCTTCAGGTTGTGGCCTTTATTACCGCTACCGGCGGACAGGGCGTGCAGTGGCCTTGTGGGGCGCCACGGTCCTGATCGGCCTCGCGGCTGTGCAGGTGGTTGGGCTCCAGGTATTGGTGTCAAACCCTCTACTCACTGGCGACGACGTGGGGTCGTGGCCGATCCTTAACAATCTATCGCTGGCCTACGTCGTACCCGCCGCATTTGCGATCGCCATTCACCTGGAAGCAAAACGCCAAGAACATTGGCGACCTGCGCTGTGGGCAGGGGCGTTCTCTTTCGCGCTGCTGTTCATTTACGTGTCGCTGGAAGTGCGGCATTTGTTCCACGGCAACGATTTGACAATTGGCCCCATGACCAACGCCGAGGGATACACCTATTCACTCGTATGGCTAATTTATGCAGGAAGCCTGCTCGCAGCCGGAATGGTCTGGCGGATTCCGATCTTGCGGCATACCTCCCTCGGCTTGGTTTTTCTCGTGGTGGCCAAGCTGTTTCTCTGGGATATGTCGTGGCTCACCGGCCTATATCGCGTAGCGTCTTTCCTTGGCCTTGGCTTCAGTTTGGTCGCCATCGGATTCTTTTATCAGCGGTTCGTGCTGCGACCGGGCCAAACCGATGTTGACCCGGCGGCAGAAACGACGCCAGACTAGGCTTAGGCCGAGCCCGGCAGGCAGCTTGGCCCGATGGGGTCGAAGCTTTTGTAGGTGAGGATGAACTCCTGGTGGCCCATGGCCTCGGATTTCGTTTTCTCACCAGCAGCCACGCGCAGGGTCAGATCGTAAATCTCCTGACCGATTTCGTCGAGATCGCCGCGGCCTTCCAGCACCCGGCCCGCATCGACGTCCATGTCGTCGGTCATGCGCCGGAAGGTTTCGGGATTGGCGCACACCTTGATCAGTGGCGATATGGCTGAACCGACCACCGATCCGCGCCCGGTGGCGAACAGATTTATGTGCGCGCCGCAGGCCATCAACTCGACGATCTCGGCGTTGTCGCTGATATTGGGAAATCCGAAGCGCACTTCGCCGTCCGGCACGACGTCCAGCAGGTAAAGCCCGCCACCCGGCGGCACGTCGCCCGGCTTGATCAGGCCATCAATGGTCGAGGCCCCGCTTTTGGCGTACGCGCCCATGGATTTTTCTTCGAGCGTCGTCAGTCCGCCATCGGCGTTGCCCGGCGCGAAACTGCCGTGGCCCAACACGCGGTAATACTCTGCCGCCTTGGCCACGGAGGAGATGATCTCGTCGGCCAGTTCCGGTGTGGCAGCGCGCGCCGCCATATGGTGTTCACAGCCGATCAGTTCGCCCGTTTCCTCGAAGACGCAAGCTGCGCCGGCGTCGATAAATTTATCGAAGGCCCGTCCGATACCGGGATTGGCCGTCAGTCCGCTGGTGCCGTCCGAGCCGCCGCAAATGGTGCCGACGACCAGCTCGTCAATGCCCATTTCGGCGCGCGGGACGTCGGCGATCTCGGCCAGTGTCTTCTCGACCCAGGCGCGCCCAGCCTCGACGCTTTTTTCGGTGCCGCCGGTTTCCTGAATGATGACGGTTTCCGAGGGCCGCCCCGAATCGCGCACATGTTCGCGCAGGCCGTTGCGGTCAAACCCCTCGCAGCCCAGCGATACCATCAGCGCCCCGCCCACATTGGGGTGGGTGCAAATCTGGCGCATCACCTTGTCGGCATATTCATTGGGGAAGCAGCCGGGAAAGCCTATCAGATGAACGCCCTGATCGCGAAACGGCTGGACGATTTCGGTCGCCACATGGCGTGCGCACTCAACCAGATGGCCAACGACGATGACGTTGCGAATGCCCTTGCGTCCATCCGCGCGGAGATACCCGTTAATTTTCATTATTCTTCTCCAGCCACGAAACGTTGGCCTTCCTCAAATGTGTAGGTGGGGATGTAATCGCTTTTCATATTATGAAGATGCACATGCCCGCCGACCGGCACGGCCTGGGTAACGGACCCGATCTCGGCCCCCCATTTGATGATCTTGTCGCCCTCGGCCAGGGCCGAGCGGGCCAGTTTGTGTCCCAGTTCAACGTTTCCCGGCAAGGTTACCGAATTTCCGTCGATGCCAAGCGCCGTTCCCGCCGCCAGATCCGTGCAGGCCACGCCTACGTTATCATCTGCATTCAAAAACAGAACACGCCGATCTATATTTCCGCCCGACGGCTTCGCGTCGCTCATGGGTTCTCCCTCTCTCTATTGTCTGCTGCGAAAGCGGGCTATGATCGACATCGAACCAGACCCTTGTCAATTGCCCCGCACCGAAAATTCATATGCTGCACCAGCGAAATTCCATGGAAAAAAAATTGCCCCCGGTCCGGCGGTTATATGCCGTCGGATTGATGGTTGTTTCAACCCTCATGTTCGCCTCCATGCACGCAATTGTGCGGCATGTTTCGTCCGAGGGCCTGCACCCTTTTGAGATTGCCTTCTTTCGAAATTTTTTCGGGTTGCTGGTGATTTTGCCGTGGATTGCCCGGCAGGGATTGGCGCCGCTACGAACCAAGCGTTTGGGATCGCACGCCCTTCGCGCATCGTTCAATGCGATCGCCATGCTGGCGTTTTTCTGGGCGCTGAGCATTGCCCCGCTCAGTCAGGTTCAGGCCCTGGCCTTCGGCGCACCCGTTTTCGCCACCGTTCTGGCCGCCATTTTTCTTGGCGAAAAGGCCGGCCCGCGTGGCTGGATCGCCATTATCGCCGGTTTTGCCGGTATAATGGTTGTCCTGCGTCCCGGGATCGAGGACGTCGGCCTGGGCGCGGGATTGACAATTTTTGCCGCAATGACATGGGCCGTGACCCTTCTCGTCATCAAATCTCTGATCCGTACGGAATCATCGGTCACCATCACCGCCTACATGTCGCTATTGATTGCGCCAATCGTGCTGGTGCCGGCGCTGTTTGTCTGGCAGTGGCCCGACCCAACCCAGTGGATGTGGCTCATCGCCACGGGCATTTTGGGGAATCTGGGGCAAATCCTGATGGTTTACGCCCTGAAGCAGGCACCGACGCATGTGGTTATGCCACTGGACTTCCTGAAACTGGTTTGGGTTTCGATCATCGCTTTTCTGGCGTTTAGCGAAATCCCGGACCTGTTCACATGGATCGGCGGCGTGCTGATTTTTCTGGGTGCCGCCCTCATCGCAATTGGAGAACGAAAACGAGCGAGCTAAAATTAACATTCTTTTTTTGTGTTTATTTTTTATTTTGCAATTTATTGTGTTTTTTAATTGTCGACGTCTTTTTTTTGTGTATTATACGCCGAGAACCGAATCGATACCGGCTTGGTCCGCCATAATCGGACCTGCGGGATTTGAGGCGTAATGACCATGACTGTCCATAGCTGTATCTGCCGGCGCTAGACGCCGGACCCCGCCCTCTCCAAGACAAATTTTGTTTATTGACGCCGTACCTGGCGAAAGCGGGCACACGAATCAGCCATGCCCGTACGGGAAAAAGGATTTGATCCATGGGAACCGCAAAACAACCGAAGAGAGCTGATGGCGTGCAGGCTTTAACAGCCAATCGCTTGAACGATGGTCTGGTCGTCTTCTTCACCAAGGGCGGGCACTGGTCCAGGAGGATCAATGACGCAGCTCTTCTGGCGGTCGAGGCGAGCCAAGCGGTACTTGATTCGGCAGGAGAGTACGCCGTTTCAACCAATCATGTGGTGGCCCCTTATCTGATCGACGTCGAAACGGGCGGCGGCGACATTAACCCGACACGGTTTCGCGAGCGCATTCGAGCTTTCGGGCCGACCGTGAACACGGTCCCCGCCCCTCGCGCGTAATTAGGAAGACGGCAATGTACCAATACGACGCGTACGACAAAACGCTGGTCAATCAGCGGGCTCGGCAATACCGCGATCAGGCTCAGCGCCGGGTCGAAGGCGACCTGACCGAAGACGAATTCCGCCCGCTTCGCCTGATGAACGGCCTTTATCAGGAATTGCACTCGTACATGATGCGCATCAACATCCCGTACGGCACCCTGTCGTCGGCACAGTTGCGCAAGCTGGCCCATGTCGCCCGCACTTATGATCGCGGCTACGGCCATTTCACTACCCGCCAGAACATCCAGTTCAACTGGGTGTCGCTCGAACAGTCGCCGGATATTTTGGCCGAGTTGGCAACGGTCGAAATGCATGCCATCCAAAGCAGCGGCAACTGCATTCGCAACGTCACTGCCGACGCCTTCGCAGGAGCCGCGGCCGACGAGGTCGAGGATTCGCGCATTTGGGCCGAAATCATCCGCCAATGGTCCACCCTGCATCCCGAATTCGCCTTCCTGCCGCGCAAGTTCAAAATCGCGGCCACCGGAAGCGCCAACGACCGCGCGGCAATCCGTGTTCACGACATCGGTGTCGCGCTGTACCGCAACGCGGAAGGTGAAACCGGTTTCCAGGTGGTGGTCGGCGGCGGCCAGGGCCGCACCCCCATGATCGCCAAAACCATCCCCGCCATTTGCTTTCGTATCTGGAGGCGATCCTGCGGGTCTATAACCAGTTCGGCCGCCGCGACAACAAGTACAAGGCGCGCATTAAAATCCTGGTACACGAGATCGGCGCGCAGCCGTTCGCCGAAGCGGTGGAACAGGAGTGGGAGCAGATCAAGGATTCCGCGCTTCTTCTGCCCAGGAATGAGGAGACGCGGATCAAGTCCTTCTTCGCGCCTCCGCAGTTTGAGAATTTGAGCCCGGAGGTGCCGGCGTTCGACGCAAAGCGTTCGACGGATGCGGCGTTCGCGGCCTGGGCCAGGGTCAACGTCGTAGCGCACAAGGCTGCCGGTTACTGCATCGTGATCATTTCGCTGAAGGCACCTGAGAGGGCGCCGGGCGATGCTACGGACACGCAGATGGATGCCATCGCCGATCTTGCCGATCATTTCAGCCTCGGTGAGATCCGCGTCACCCAAGAACAGAATCTGGTGCTGCCGCACGTCAAGCTGGCCCATCTATACGGGCTTTGGCAGGCGCTGGCTCATCACGAACTTGCGACGGCGAACGCCGGTATGGCCACGGATTTTGTCTCCTGCCCCGGCCTCGACTTTTGCACCTTGGCCAGCGCCCGGTCGATTCCGGTGGCGCAACGGATCGGCCGACAACTAGACAATATCCAACGTCTGCACGAAATCGGCGAGTTGCGCATCAAGATTTCGGGCTGCGTCAACGCCTGCGGCCATCATCATGTCGGCCACATCGGCATTCTGGGCGTCGAAAAACAAGGTGAGGAGTTTTACCAGATCACCCTGGGCGGCGACCCCGGAACCGAAGCAGCCATCGGCAAGATCATCGGTCCCGCTTTTGCCGGAGATAAGGTTGCGGGCGCGGTCGAAAACCTGATCGAAACCTATCTCGCGCAGCGCGCAAACGGCGAGCGACTCATCGACACCTACCGGCGGATCGGCACCCAGCCGTTTAAGGAGAACCTCTATGCCACTGCTTAGAAACGGACACATCGCCCTTGACCAATGGGTCGCCGTCGGTGACGACGAGGCCCTTCCCGAAGACGCCCCTATCATCGTGTCTCTGGCGCGCTGGCAGACCGAGCGTGGAAAATTGGTGGACGAATACCGGCAGATCGGAATTCGCCTGAAAGGCGGGGACCAAGCCAGCGATATCGCCAACGATCTTCCGTATTTCGACCTCATTGCTATTGAGTTTGCCTCGGTCGCAGACGGCCGCGGTTACTCGACGGCGCGTCTGTTGCGCGGCCGCCATGACTTTACAGGCGAATTGCGGGCCGTGGGGCACATCATTCGCGACGTTTTCCCGTTCCTGCATCGTTGCGGTTTCGATGCCGTCGAGACCCGAAACGAGAGAGACGCCAAAGCCTGGCGCGAAAGCGTCGGCGCGATAAAAATCACCTACCAGCCAGCCACCGACAAACGGCTGCCCACGACCGTTTTGCGCCACCTTTCAAACGCGGTGGCGGCGGAATAATTCGGTTCCGAAATGCGTTGACATGAACGGTTCCATCGCGATACTTTAGTTTTTTCTAATGTAGAAAAAGCTAAGACAAGCTTTCGCATGGAACCGTTCAAATGTCGTCTCGATTATCCCGTCATAAAGACGTCGGCTCGCTTTTGGCCAACTGGTTGGGCCTTTTGGCCCTGTGGGTCGTGTTCGTCGGAACCTTTGATGCCCAGGAGGTGGTCGCGGGGGCTGTCGTTGCGGCCCTTGTCGCGTTCATGGCGACGGGTCCAAATCCGGCCCGCTGGCAAGTGGTTTTATCGCCGCGCCGCCTGTTCACCCTTGTTGCCTATCTGGGCTACCTGGCCGTTGCGATCTTTCGCGCGAACCTGCAAATGGCGACCATCGTCTTGAGCCCCAAACTGGCCATTCGCCCGGGTATCGTCCGCGTCAAAACCCGCCTGAAAAGTCCCCTCGGACGGCTGGTGTTGGCCAACTCGATCACCCTGACCCCCGGAACGTTGAGTGTCGATGTGGATGACGATGATTTCTTCATCCACTGGATCAATGTTGAATCCGAGGACGCAGACGAAGCCACGCGCCGAATCGTTTCAGGTTTCGAGCGCTATCTGGAGATTATCTTTGGCTGAGATCATTCTCGTTTCCGCACTGGTTTTGGCTGCGGTAGCGCTGGTCATGGGGCTCTATCGCCTTATTGCCGGCCCGTGCACAGTCACCCGCGCGATTGCGCTGGACCTGTTGACCCTCATCACCATTCCGTTGTTGGTTGGCGCCGCGGTTTGGGCCGGACGTGCCGTCTACGTGGATGTCGCGCTGGTTTATGGAATTCTCGCGTTCCTGGGTGTCCTCGCTTTGGCGCGATACCTGGAAAAGGGGATATAGAATGGCCGACATTCTCCCCATCATCGGCGCGCTGGTCGTTTTGGCCGGTGCCGTCTTCATGGTTCTGGCGGCCATAGGTATCATTCGCATGCCCGACCCCTACAACCGCATTCAGGCAGGAACCAAGGCCAGCACCCTTGGCGTCGTTCTGGCGTTGATCGGACTGGGAATTTACGACCTTGATCTGTTGCCCAAGCTGATCGTGATCGCGCTGTTCGTGCTTATTACCAATCCGCTGTCGTCCCATGCGCTGGCCCGCGCCGCGCACGCCGCAGGCGTTCCGCTGGCCGACGAAACGGTACGCGATGAACTGGCTGCAACCCGCGCCCCAGAAGCGCCGGAAGCGATCTTGGAGGAAACCACGTCATGATTTTCGTCGATGCCCTGGTTTGCGCGGCGATGATCGCGACAGCCATCTCGGCGGTCTTTCAGCGCAGCCTGATTTCCGCCGTCATCATGGTCGGCTTTATCAGCCTGATGGTGTCCTACCTGTTTTTGCGCATGGACGCGCCCGATGTGGCCATGACCGAAGCGGCCATCGCCGCCGGGCTGACCACCGTCATCTTCCTGATTGCCATTCGCCGCACCGAGGACAAAGAGATTGGGGATGAAGAAAAATGAGACAAATCCTCACGCCAATCGTTCTGGTATTGCTGGGCGCGATCCTGTGGCAGGCGATCCCGTTTAGCGCCCCGGCCGACATCAGCGAAATCGGCCGCCGTTTCGTCGAATTCGGCGTCGCCGACAACCGCGCCGCTAATATCGTCACCTCGGTTATCGTCAACTATCGCGGTTTGGACACGCTGGGCGAGGTTTCGGTCCTGTTTCTGTCCGTCACCGGCGCGGTGTTCGTTTTGCGCCGCCGCGAAGGGCTGACCCTGGCCAAACCGACACCATCCAGCGAACTGGTGGCCACCGGAGCCCGCCTTCTGTTCGGGCCGATCCTGCTGTTTGGCGCGTATATCTTCGCTCACGGCCATTTGACGCCGGGCGGCGGTTTTCAGGGCGGCGCCATCGTCGCTTCGTCGGTGCTTTTGCTGCTGCTGGCGGATCGCGACCGGGCCTTGGCGCACAACGCGCTTGGCTGGATCGAATCCATGTCGGGCTTTTTATACGTGGTGGTCGGCATGGTCGGCATCGCCATCGCCGGATCGTTCCTTTCCAACAAGGGGATACTGCCGCTGGGCCTTTGGAACGACCTGTTCTCGGCGGGCCTCATCCCGATCATATACGTGCTTGTCGGATTGAAGGTCGGATCGGAACTGGCCAGCCTGATCGACGCCATGATGCACTCGGGCGAACCAGAAACCGAGGTGGGGGGAACACAGGCATGATTGAACCTACGGCCCTTTACACCCTTACCGGCGCGTTGCTGATCCTGATCGGTTTCGCCGCCATCATGCTGAAGCGCAATCTGATCAAGATGATGCTGGGTTTCGTCATGGTCGAAGCGGGCGTTCACCTGTTGATCATCTGCTTCGGATACATCCCGGGCCGAACCGCTCCCATCATCAACGCACCCGATCTTTTGACCGACGTTGCGGCGATGACGGCGGTTCCCCAGCAATTCGTTGATCCCGTGGTCCAGGCCATTGTGCTGACGGCCATTGTTATCGCGGTTGGCGTCACAGCATTGATGCTTGCCTATGTCGTTCGCCTCTACGGCGTCCACAAAACGTTGGATGTCGGCCGCTACGTGAGCTTGAAATGGTAGATCCCGCCCTCCTTATCGCGCTGCCGCTTGGCGTCGCTTTCCTTCTGCCGCTTGCCCATCGGATTGATTTTTCCGTTGCGCGCATTCTGCACCTGGCGACGCTCGCCTTTTCCCTCGCCCTTGCGGCGTTCTGGCTGCGCGAGCTTGGCCTTTTTTCGCAAAACGCGGTCGATATCGAAACCGGCGGCTGGGCTCCGCCGTGGGGAATTTTGCTGCGTCTGGGCGGACCGGAAGCCGCGCTCATCGCGCTGGCCGACGCCGTGGCCATCGCCGCCGCCATCTACCTTGCCCCGCGCGACCGTGAAAACGGCGGCGTGCGCGGCCTGATGATCCAGTTGATGATCGTGCTGGGGGCTCATGGCCTGATCCTCACGCGTGACCTTTTCAACATGTTCGTCTTCCTCGAAATCACGTCCATCGGCACCTATGCGGTCGTGCTGTACGGCAAGGAAGGCCCTGCGCTGGAAGCCGGGCTCAAGTATCTGCTGATCGGCGCCATCGCATCCGTGTTCATTTTGCTGGCGACAGGCATTCTCTACCGGCTGACGGGAACCCTTTATATCGACGACATGGCGGGACGCATCGGCGGCTTGTCCATGAGTGCGGTGTTTGCCGTTCAGATTTTGATGCTGGTCGGCTTTCTCGCCGAATTGAAGCTGTTCCCGGTGAACGGACCGGCCATCGACCTTTACGAAGGGGCCGATCCCGGCGCCATGGCACTGATCGTGGGAACCGCGCTGAACGCCATGTTCTTCGCCTTCACCAAAGTTTTCACGCTTTTCCAGAGCGCTGATTTGCATACCATGGTCATGGCCGTCGGCATGGTCACGTTCGTCGTGTCCAACCTGCTGGCCACGAAGCAGACGAAGGTGCGGCGCATCCTCGGCTATTCCTCGTCGGCACAAATGGGCCTGCTGGTCTTCCTTTGGCCGCTGGTCGACACCCATCCCGCCCTGTTCGCGGCGGTGGTATTGCTGCTGCTGAACCACACCGTGGCCAAGGCCGGATTGTTGTGGCTGGCGGGCGCGCACGGCGGCGAAAACGTGGATGACTGGCGCGGCTCGTTTAAGAACCGCCCCTTCATGGGCATTGCCTTTATCGTGCTGGTTTTATCAATCGCCGGATTGCCCCCCTTCCCCGGTTTCTGGGGCAAGTGGGAAGCCTTGCTCGTTCTGGCCCGCGATTCCGAATATTGCTGGTGGATCGCGCCGTTGCTGGTCGGCGCGTTCCTCGAGTGGGTTTACTATTTCGGTTGGGCCAAGCGTTTGTTCATGGTCCGCGAGGAAAAAGCACGGCAAACCGGCGCCTCGTCGGTTCCCCTAGTCGCCGCCGCGGCCTCCGTCGTCTTCGGGCTAGGCATCCTATACAACACGTTTATCGCGCAGGCTTTGGATCTGGCGCCTGCGGCTGCCCTGCTTGTGGCCGGTGCCATCCTTCTCATGTTGCGCGATTTGCCGTGGAGGATACAGGGCGCGATCTCGTTGATCGTTATCGCTGGCGTGGCCGCGTCGCTTTTCGTGGTTCCCGCTCCCGACCATGCGCTTTCGGCCCTGTTTCTAGGCCTGATCGTCACGGGCGCGCTAATCGTCGGGTTTGCGGCCCTGGCCTATAAAACCGGGTCGGGAAACTACTGGGGAATTTTCACGATCCTCACGGCGTCCCTGATATTTCTGGTGCAATCGGTCGGGACCGAACGCGAGCAATCGCTGCTTCTGTTCTTCCTCGCCTGGGAAATCATGACGTGGACCAGCTGGCTTTTGATGGGCAACGGCCGTAAATCGGCGCAGGCCGGTTACGTCTACATGCTGTTCTCGGGCGCAGGGGGCATGATGATATTGGCTGGCCTGATGGTCGCCGAGGGCGTCAACGCCGCCCCGCTGGCCAAACTGGCCGCCCTTTCGGGCACTCCCGCCCTGGCCGCCTGGACGCTGATTGTCGGTGGTTTGGCCGTCAAGCTGGGGTCGTGGGGCGTGCATATCTGGGCGCGCGACGCTTACGCGGAATCGCCCGACAGCTTCACGCCCTTCCTTTCGGCGGTGGTCTCCAAAGCGCCCATCTTTGCGCTGATCGTACTGGTCGCCAACGTCAAAGTGGGAGTCATCGAAACGACGCTGGGAACCATAGACCCCATGCACCTTCTGGCCTGGGTCGGCGGCGTGACCGCCTTTGGCATGGCCCTGCTGGCCGCCTTGCAGGAAGACGCCAAGCGGCTTCTGGCGTATTCGTCGGTGGGTCAGGTTGCCTATATTGTTGTCGGTTTCGCCATAGCCACGCCGTTGGGCTGGGCCGCGGCGCTGTACTTGACGATCAACCACTTCCTGTTCAAGGCGCTCTTGTTCATCGCGGTAGCGGGCGTGGTTTATCGCACCGGCACCCGCACCTTCTATGAACTGGGCGGCCTGATCAAACGCATGCCGTTCAGCTTTGTTTCGCTCTTGATTGGCATCATTGCGGTTTCGGGCGTGCCGCCGCTTTCCGGTTTCGTGGGAAAATGGCTGATTTATGAGGCGCTCATTGATCGCGGCTGGCTGCTGCTGACCGGTCTTTTGATGTTCGCCACCATGATTGCCTTCCTGTACCTGTATCGGCTGGTTCACTCGATCTTCCTGGGCCAGATGAAAACGGTTCACCGCACCGTACGTGAGGCCCCGTGGCCGATGGTCGCGGCGCAAGGCGTGCTGCTGGCCCTGATCATGGTGCTTTCGGTGTGGCCGCAGGTGGTCATGGAACCAATCGCCGCTATTCTGGGCACGTCGGACTACGCCTTCGCCGGAACCGGCGCGCTGACGTTTGCCGACGGCGGAACCATGCTAACCCCCATGGGCTACACCAATCCGATGATCACCATGACCATCGTCGGCGTGCTGTTCGGTCTGTTGCTGGCGGTCTTGCTGGTAATTTCGCCCTGGCCCAAATGGGTGCGTCAGGGAGATATGGTTTATTCTGCCGAGGTGCCGCCACCGGCCGAGGAAACCCATTACGCCTACGCCATGTTCAAACCCTATGAGCGCGCCTTCGCACCGGTTCTGGCCCCTCGGGTAATCCGGTTCTGGAACGGGGCCGCCGAAACGTTAAGCGCCGTCACCGAAACCGGTCGTCGTTTCTACACCGGCAACGCCCAGACCTACCTTTTGTATGCGGTCGGGATGATCGTTCTGCTGGCCTATCTGGCGGGGAGTTAAAAACCAATGGAAGCACAACTTCCCTTCTATGAGCAGGCTTTGTGGACAGCCCTTTGGGTGTTTGCTGCGCTGATTTACGGACTTTGCCTGAACGGTGTCATCCGCAAGATCATTGGACGTATCCAGGGACGCATCGGACCGCCGTTCTGGCAGCCGATCATCGACCTTGGCAAGTTGATGTTCCTGAGAACGTCGACCATGCACGGGATCATGTTCTATCTGGCGCCGGTATTCAGGGCCGTGGGCGGCGTCGGGCTTCTGGTTTTTCTGCCCATCGTCATCGGCGTGCCGGCGCTTGAGAATTTCTCCCATTCGGGCGACCTGCTGATGATCATGTATTTCTTCTTCTTCGGTCAGCTGGGCATGGCCATGGGCGCAGGCGAAGGGGGCCACCCCTACTCGCCCATCGGCATTTCGCGCGGTCTGTCGCAAATGACGGCGTTCGAATTCCCCTTCGTGCTGGCCATGATCGCCATTGCCGCGCAAACGGGCAGTTTCTCAATCGCGGCAATCGTCGAGGCCCAGCAGGGTGGCGTTCTCAACTGGTACATCTTCCAGAACCCGCTGGCGGCCATAGCCGCGCTGATCGCATTGGCCGGAATGAATATGGTTTCGCCCTTCGACGTAGTCGGCGCGCCGCAGGAAATTCCCGTCGGTCCGCGTACCGAATACAACGCGGGCTTTCTGTCGCTGATGCTTTCGGGCGTTTCCGTTTTCAACGTCGCCAAGCTGATCCTGTTTGCCAGCCTATTCCTGGGCGGAATAACCACGATCATCGGGTTCGTCGCGAAAACATTCATCATCTATTTCTGGACCATCTTTATCGGTGCGGTGTTTCCGCGTTTCCGTATCGAACAGTCCATCCGCTTTTTCATTAAGTGGCCCGCGCTTGCCGGTATCGCCGGTATCGCGCTGATTATGGCCTGACAGAGAAATCGCCATGAAACAAGACAACCGCCTCGACCAACCCTACGTCTCCATCGCACCGGATGGATCGCTGGATCACGCGCCCATCGAACCGGGCTGCTTTCTGGGGGAAGACGAAGTGCAGCCGCCCCTTTCGCTCAACGAAGCGATGGCCAAGCTGAAAAACTGGTTTCGCGCCAATTCGCTGAACGTGCTGGCTTACGGCACCGCCTGCGGGGCCATCGAAATGCGCCCGCTGGGCACCAGCCGTTTCGATATGGAACGCCTTGGCATTACCGGAGCACCGACGTCTCGCCAGGCCAATGTGCTGGTCATCAGCGGCTATTTGTCGATCAAAACGCTGAAACGCGTCATTCGCGCCTACGAGCAGATGCCTTCGCCCAAATGGACCGTCGGTCTGGGATCATGCACCATCGACGGCGGCATGTACTGGGATTCGTACAACACCATCAAGCAGGTGGATCAATACCTTCCCATCGACACCTACATCGCCGGATGCATGCCGCGGCCCGAAGCGCTGATCGCCGGTTTTCAGGCTTTGATGGACAAGATCAAGGCGGGCGAAGCCAACGGTTGGAACGAATATCTGGAAAACCTGGAAGCGTATAAAGCCCAGCAACGCAAGGTCATCAACGACTGGGCCATGCCCGCTTACAATTGGTAATTTAAGGAATGCGAGCCTTGGAAACGATCGTCAAGGAATTGGAAACACGCTTCGGCGTCATCTCGCACCGGGAACAACGGCGCGATCTGGGCGAGGTGAACATCGCATCCCAGCACGTGGTTGCGGCGCTGGAATGGCTGAAACGCCATGGCGGATACAAGCATCTGACCCATCTATCAGTGGTCGACTGGCTGGAGGACGGCGAATTTCAACTGACCTATCTGTTGACCGACCCCTACGCCCATCACAGCCTGATGCTGTGCACCCGCATTGAACGCGAGAACGCGCGGGCCGAAACCATCTTCACCCTGTGGCCGGAAGCTGTCACGTATGAGCAGGAAATCAACGAGATGTACGGCATCGACTTCCCCGGAAGTCCGCGCCAGGGGGTCGAGTTCCTGCTTGAAGGCTGGAACGACATGCCGCCCATGCGGCGTGATTTCGACACCGTAAAATACTGTGAAGACACTTATGATTTCCGGCCCGGTCGCGAACACGTCGACCCCAAGGAAGTCCGCGCCAAGTTCCAGGCCGAACAAAAAAGGCTTAAAGCCGAAAATACGGAGTCCCCGCAATGACGGCGATCCCAAACACCCTGCCCGCTTCCAAGGAAGTTCAGCTCTGGGTCGGCCCGCAACACCCTGGCATTCCGGGCAACATGGCCATGCAGATGTGGGTCGAGGGCGACACCATTCAGCGCGGCATCACCCATGTGGGCTATCTGCACCGGGCGTTCGAGAAACTGGTGGAGCGGCGCACCTTCTATCAGACGTTTCCGCTGGTCTGCCGCATTTGCGTGCCCGAACCCGACACCAACGAATACCTGTTGGCCGCCGCCGTCGAAGAACTGGCGGGCATTGCTGACGACATTCCCGAGCGCGCCCAATGGATCAGAACGCTGGTTCTGGAGATGTCGCGGCTTGGCGCGCTGCTGATGGTGGTTGGTGGACAGGCGGGTGGCATGGGCCTGGGTGCGACCCCGCAGTGGATGATCGCGCTGCGCGACTACGTGCTGGACCTGTTCGAGGAATTGTCCGGCGCGCGCGTCTATCACATGTACATCATTTATGGCGGCGTGCGCCGCGATCTGCCGGAAGGTTTCGCCGAACGCGTCGAGGCGGTACTGAAAAAAATCGAAGAACGACTGCCCATGATCGACAACCTGATCTTTGACTCCGTCGTTTTTCGCAAGCGCGCCATGAACGTGGCCGTGATCCCCAAGGAATGGGCCGACCAGACCGGCATGAGCGGCCCCGTCGTGCGCGCCATGGGCATCCCACGCGACGTGCGCAAGGATTACCCCTATCTGGTCTATCCGGAACTGGACTTCGACGTGGTGACGACCGAAGGGTCGGACATCTACGCGCGGGTTCAGGTGCGCCGCAAGGAAATCGATCAGGCCATGGATCTGATCCGGCAAATTCTTGCGCGCATGCCCAAGGACGGCCCGATCATGACGCGCACGGGAAACATGCTGCGCTGGCAGGTTCCGGCGGGACAAACCTACGTTCGGGCCGAAGCCACGCGCGGCGAATACGGGTACTACATCGTTACCGACGGCTCAGACAAAATTCGCCGCTTCCATGTACGCGGGCCGTCGTTTGTGCATGGCGTATCGCTGCTGGAACGCATGCTTCCGGGCATGAATATTTCGGATTTGTATCCGGTGATGAACTCGTTGCAGGTCTGCCCGCCCGAGATCGAGCGGTAGGGAAAGGAAAATTCCATGAGCTATATCCCAACGGCAGACGAACGCGAACGCAACGGTAAGGCCCTCAGCTATCGCTCGCCGGACGAAACCAGAGTCAAGTTATCGCAGGTGCTGAAGCCGTTCGCCGCATGGATGAAGGCGTTTTCCACGCCTTACACCGTTCCAATCAAGGAAACCATGCGTCAGGCCTCGGACAATTATCGCGGCTGGCACGTGAATGAATTGGACGCCTGCACCGGCTGCGGCAATTGCGCACAAGTTTGCATGAACGTGGCCATCGACATGGTTCCGGTCAGCGAGACCACCAAGAAGGATACGGGGCTAAGGCCGCGCATCGACTACGGGCGTTGCTGCTGGTGCGCCCTGTGTGTCGATATCTGCGCGACCGGAAGTCTTGGAATGTCGGACTGCTACGTTTGGGTCGATAGCGACTCAGATTCTTTCCGCTTTACTCCGGGACTTGAAGAAAAGCCGTGGGACCAGTCCGCGCTCGGCTGGCGGAAGCAGAAGAAAGTTAAGGCTGCGACCTAAAACCGCGAGCATCGGCAAAGTCCAAAGCGTCGCGCCACGGTTTTATTGACCCGGTCGTGGTGTCGCTCAACAGACTGACAGCGGCGTTGGCGACGGCCAGTCTCATGGACCTGGCGGTTTCCCACCCATCCAGAAATCCGAACATCAGGCCGCTGGCGAACGCGTCCCCCGCGCCGACGGCACTGATAATCTCGTTTTCGGGCATGGCCACCGACGATTGACGGAAAAAACATCCCTCCTTGTCCATGGCGATGCCGCCTTCGGGGAAATGAATGCCGATCAGCGTGCTTACGCCCAAATCGCGCAACCGGCGGGCCGCGTCTTCGACCCGGTCCCAATCTACTTTTCCGTTGGGACGGGGATCGATGCCTGCGAGCATTCCTGCCTCGTGCTCGTTGATGATGATGCTGTCAAGCAACGCCAGGCACGGAAGAGTCACCTCGCACAGATGATCCGGCTCAATGGTGGCCAGTTCCATGTTGGTGAACAGACCTGCCTGTTTGGCCTTGCGCAGGGTGTTGACAAAACCGTTGTCGCCGTTTGCGTCGCGCCGGTCCAGACCGGCCATAAGACCGGGCGCGCCGGTATGGAAAACATCAAAAGGCGTGTCGGTGAAATCGAACAAATCAGCCGTCGTCATATCGGCGGCACCGGGCAGATAAAAGAAAGTCCGCCGACCGGTCGCCTCCACGGTCATGACGTCGACCTGGGCACTGGGCTGTCCCGGAATGGTAATCAATCGATCCGTGTTGACGTCATGATTGTTCAAAAGGGAGCGAAGGAAATCTCCGTGATCGTCGTCACCCGTCGTACCGATGGTCGCCAGTGGGTACTCGGCGC
This sequence comes from Rhodospirillales bacterium, assembly GCA_018648445.1. The sequence continues at coordinate 30,238 of JABGRG010000017.1, forward strand.
CCAGATTGCGCAAATTGAGCAAGATATTTAAAGCCGGTCCGCCGCCCCACCGTTTGATAGAACGGACAACGGACGTTTCGTCCTGCGGCGGGGAGCGGGCGATCATCTTGATGATGTCGGTGACCACGGAGCCCCCGGAAATCAAACCACGGCACGGCACGTGTTTCCTCCCGGTTTAAGTGCGCGATATCCGGTGGTAACATGGGACAGGTTTTAGCCCAAGGGTAGATGCACCGTGAAACGATCCGAGATCAACGCCGCCATCACCGAAGCCAAGGAACTTTTTGCCCAATGCCGGTTTCGTCTGCCGCCGTGGGCGGATTGGTCGGTGGAACAGTGGAAACAGAATCCCGATACCGCGAAATGGTGCCTGGAACGCCAGATGGGCTGGGACGTTACCGATTTTCAGGCCGGCCGGTACGCGGAATTTGGCACTTTGCTGTTTTGCCTGCGCAACGGCCAACAGGACGATGCCGACGGAATGCCCTATGCCGAAAAACTCATGGTGGTTGGGGAAAGCCAGTATGTGCCCTTCCACGCCCACAAGGTGAAGATGGAAGACATCATCGTGCGCGGCGGCGGCAATCTGGTCCTTGAGATGTTTAATACGGACGAGGCGGGAAACCGTCTGGAGACCGATGTCACAGTGAGAACTGACGGCATCGCGCGGACGGTTCGGGCTGGCGCGCCGCTCGTTCTCAAACCCGGCGAGAGCATCACCATCGATCGCATGTTGCAACACCGGTTCTATGGAGAGCCCGGGAAGGGAACGGTCCTTGTGGGCGAGGTTTCGCAAGTTAACGACGACCACGTGGACAACTACTTTTTTGAGCCCCTGCCTCGCTTTTCCAGCATTGTTGAAGACGAACCAGCACTTCATCCCCTTTGGAATGAACTGCCAGTTGGAGAAATCTGAAAAATGGCGCGACTTGACGAAAAACTATCCAGAATCGGTGCGGGAACCGACAGCCCGTCCGATTTCATTATCGCCGACGCCAAGGACGGCGACATGGGGTTTGCCACCACCGCGCCCGGTCCGCGCATTGGGACCGACGGCAAACCCACCGGCAGCTACAAGACGCTGAATGAATATCTGGATCAGATGCGCGCCATCATCTCTCAGGATCTGGTCGATATCATGCTGACCAGCGTCAGTTGCTTTGAACGTCTAATGGAGGATGGATCGTTTGCGCGGTCACAAATTACGCCTGCCATCCGCGCCAACGATACGACCGATATCTGGAACAACCGTCACGCCAATTATCTCAAAGCCCCCTCAAGACCGTTCCGTACAGCCAATTTGGCCCACGCGCGGCGTCTCGGCTGCGATCTATGCCTTTATTCGATGACCTTCGTGAATGACCTTGATGCCGACCTCGCGACGATGGAAGCGTTTGGCGAATTTCGCACCGACGCCGAAGCCGCGGGCATGCGCTATTTCCTGGAAGTCTTCAATCCGAACGTGGAAACGGGGATCGCACCCGAGGACATCGGCTATTTCGTCAATGACGGGATCGTGCGGGCGTTGGCGGGCTTGTCGCAAGCCGAACGGCCGCTTTTCCTCAAGATCGCCTTCAACGGCGCTGCGGCAATGGAAGAGCTTTGCAGCTATGATGACAAGCTGATTGCAGGTGTGCTCGGCGGATCGGCGGGAACGTCTGCCGACACCTTCACCCTGCTTCATCAGGCCGCCACCCACGGCGCGAAAGTCGCCCTTTTCGGCCGCAAGATCAACTTGTCGGAATCTCCCCTGGACGTGGTCGCCATGATGCGAAAGGTGGTCGAACGCGAACTGACCCCGCCCGAAGCGGTGCGCACCTATCACGCCGCCCTGACGGAAAAAAACATCCCGCCGTTCAGGTCGTTGGAAGAGGACTTGAAGGTAACGGAAAGCGTGCTCCTCTGAGCGCGCAATCCTGCCCAAGGGGCTTTCAGGTGGCACTGAAATGACCTATAAGTCCCAATTCTTGGTATGTGTATATTTTCGAGGCTGAGCCATTAATAACAACACAATAGCACCCGTCGGCTTCGTCGTTTCCGCTGAATTATTGACGAATGAAGTATGGCGCAGATGAACGATGGACCCCTCACATTGCCCGAAGGGTCGGCGCGATTGCGCGCCTTTGCCATTTTGCTTGGTTGTGCGCTTCCCATTCAGGTCGTGGGGCGCGGAGCCATTGGTGTCGTCGTCCTGGCGGCATTTCTTTGCTTCCTGTCGATGCCCGGCAAATCCTTGTATGTAAAACGCGCTTTTGGGGCCGCGCGCGGTCCTATTGGCGTTATGCTGCTGATTACGTTGATTTTCTGGCTGCCCAACGCTTTCAACTCGGTCGATCCGGTGCGCTCTTTGGAAGCTGCTATGCGCACCTTCGCGTTTGTCGGCATTGGGACCCTTTTCTGGGCCGTGCTGATTGAACACCGGGGCATCCAGGATTTGTCCCTGCGCGCCCTCGTGATTGCCTCGACCCTTTCAGTCGTCATTGCCCTGATCGCTCAAACCGCTCTGCCGGAGCTTCATTGGTTTCTGCATTTCCGGGGATGGATATCATTGCCCCTGGGAACAAGCCTGAAACCGTTTTCTGCGTTGGCGGTTCTCACTGTTCCCGCTATGATCCTGGCCGGAATCAGGCTGAAGGGGGTATGGACCGTCCTTGCTGTCGCCAACGTCGTTGGCTTTCTGGCCCTCGTCTGGCTGACCTACAACCGGGCAACCATCGCCGGCCTTCTCGGCATAATCGTTCTCGCTGCTGGATTAACTGCCGGTTTTAACCGCACGCGCCAGGTCAAAGTTGCAATGGCTATTGCCACACTTGCGGTATTTTCTGCCGTACTGATTTGGCTCAACGTGACCCGGCAACGCCACGGTTTCGGCGACGATTGGCTGTTTCCTTTGTGGCTGATAGATTTCCAGCGTCAGACGATCTGGAATTTTGCGATTGAGCTCTTTCAACAGAATTTCTGGTTTGGCATGGGCGCCAACACAATAAATTTCGCCCCCGGCGCCGATGCCGTCATCCCCCGAACTTTCGGTCTGGCCATAATGCCTAGCCATCCACACAACTGGGTGCTGGAGGTTGCCGCCGAAACCGGCATTTTCGGATTGTTTTCACTATTGGTGGCCGTTAGCCTGTCCCTTATGCAATATGCTCGGGGGTTCTTTCGAACCGGAAACGGGGCATATTTCAGCGCGGCATGTATGGCGGCAGGGTATTGGGCTTCCGGCCTGTTCAACTTCTCGTTCTGGTCATCCTGGTGGCAAGTTTCTTTTGTGCTGATGACCGGATTTTGCCTTGCGCAATGTTTCCAACCTGTCGGTGCCGATGATACGCAAAGGAAAATCGAGGCGTTGGAATGAACACTTCGTTTTCCCCTTTCCAATACGCTATCGGTGCTATTGCCTTGCTGTCCTCGATCGCCGCAATCTTTGGTGGATCATATTTGGATGTGGCCAGGATTGGCGCGCTGGCCGTTCTTTCCCTGCAGGTATTCGTGGAACTTCGCCATCGCCAAAACAGGTTTATGACGTCTCCGCTTTTCCTACTGTCGGCCATTGGCGTCGTATTTTTCTCCGTGGTGCAGGGCATCTGGGGCATGAGTGCACAACCAGATTTGGCGACTTTCGTCGGCAGTCGGGCTGAAGGCATCATTTTAGCGTTTTGCATGGCCTGCCAAGTTTTCTACCTATTTGCATCCACGGAGCAACGCAAAGATACCGCACAAAAGCCACGCTTTCCGGGCCAGCTTGTCGTGCTTCTGATTTTGCTGACGATTACCGTTTCGAGTGTCGATATTGCGCTTTACTCCCTGAACACTTCACTCTTCGGAAAGGTTCATTTTGTTGCCCCAGCGCTGATTTCCATTTCTCTATGCGTTTTGTTGCTTGATGCGCCGACGCGTGGTCGCAATTTCAAGTTAACCGTATTTTTTCTGGGGATCGCGATGCTGGGCGGGCTTGTCTACGTCGGCGAAGGCAAGGTCGTCATTTTCATACTGGTGGCCGTTTCGCTTTATACGATTCGCCTGTTCAACTTTTCTTTTTCACGCATGGTTCTGGCATCTCTGGTAGCCTTGCTGGTCTTCATGGCCTTCGTATTAACCATCCAGCAAACCCGTTGGCTCGTCTCGGTGGGGCCTAATCCGACGAGTGAAATGTATTCCAGAAATCTGATGTCTAAGGCCGTTTGGCGGCAGACGGAAACCGGATATTGTCTAGGTAACGTCCTGAAAACCCACGCCGACGAACCCTTCCTGGCGGACAAACAGTTATTTTGGGTCAAGGGCCTCGTCCCGCGCGTTTTGTGGCCCGGCAAGCCCAACCTGTCTTTGGGCAAGGAGTACGCCGTTGATTACTGTTCCAAAAAACCGAGACACGTGGGATATCACAGCTCATCCATCACCCTCCTGGGCCAACCCATAATTCACGGCGGCATGATCGGCCTAGTTTTTCACGCGGGATTTTTGCTTCTGGGTCTGGCGGCAATCGAGAGATTCAATGCCAACCCGGCTGCGCTGCCCGCGGCTATGATCGTAGCCCTCCTGCCATGGCTAATGGATTTCGATCAGGACTTCGCCATGTATATCGCCAACGCTGTGAAATTCGCGCTGGTGATGGCCCTCGTGTTCATTCCCGTCGCCGTTATCGAGCGGCGTACTCTCACAGCCTTGCGAGCATCCCTTGCTCAACGAAAAAGTTCGTAGGGGAGAAATCGGAGAAGCACTTCAGCGTTCCACCGCGCATCTGGACGGCTTCTCGCAAAACTCGCTCAGCGCAACGTAGATCTCCATTGGGGATAGTCATATCCTTATCGGAATTGTCCAGATACAAATACGCGCCCGATTTCAACTTAGGTACGACTGAACGAACGCATCCTTCCCTATCGGTTCCATCGACCAGCGCAAAATCCAACGTTGCGTCGTCAATTTGGGATAGATCGGAATACGCTATGATCGTCCGCAACTCGTGACATACGTTTTGGATGTTCAAGCCACTTAGCATTCGCTGGACATGCGCGTGCCAATCCGGATCATCCTCAATGCTCAGAACAAATCCCGCCCTGGCCGCGAACCACGGAGTAGAATTTCCCGACCCAAATTCGACCATCCTCGACGCCGGCGTCAGCAAAGACTCAATCACCCGCCGGGCTCGATAAGAGACCATGGGAACCTTTTGCCGGTAACCGAACAATCGTTTTGCCGCCGCCGTTACGAAAGCCGGCAACGCATTTACCATTCCAGCAGGATCAACAAAGTTGCCCTTCTCGTCATGGAACCGGCTGATTCTATATTCACCCTTAAGCAATGGGATCATTCATTGACCTATGCAAAAACACCCAAGATATTTTGCGTATCAGATTTCGGATATTTTCACCACACAATCACGTATTTGTGGAAGGTTATCTTCTGCCAACATCTCCGGATAAACGCGATAATCAAGGAGGAAGGGTATTTTCACGCCCTTAGGGTAGCTCCTCAATAAGTCAAAGACCCGTTTCCATCAGTTTTTTGCACGGCAGGAAAACGTGCCATCTGTACCCTTTATCAGTAGAGAACCGTCAAGCCGGTCGGGACACGTTCCGGGCGGGACCAAACTCAACAGGATGCTGGAAACCCAAGGATCCGTGGCTGTTGGCCAAATTAGATCGGCCTCAAGGAATTCTCGACGTAAAGCCTCTTCTCTGATTTTCTGCTGCCATATGTTTGTTGGCTCCGTGGGACTCCAACTGACCTGTTTCGCGAAGCTATAAATTTGGCGTGGCCGGCCATGGCTACCGCCGAGGGAATAATATTTGGCGTAGCTCATAACCTCGGAGTCCATTCCCTGACTTATGAACTGTATACGCGGAGGCCGCCCCCCCGTCCGGTAATTTTCTTGCACAAAGTCCAGCGCGCGGCGAACCTCCGCGATCCTGAAATCAACATTTTGATAGGCGCGCGTTGAGACATCCACCACGCTACGGTTGACCTGAAATGCCTGCCAGCCAGCAAGGACGATGCCCGAAACAATCAGCGCGGAAAAAAACGCATTTCCACCAAGATATCTTGCCACACGTTCCCGCGCAAAAAGGTGAAGAGTTCCCATCGTCAGCCCCAAAAGGCCAACCGCGTGAAAAGGTTGCAGAGCGACCCGAGTGAAGCGCTCTATGGAATTGAGATTCTCAAAGTAAAATGAGGGAAAACAAGTCAGGTGATACCAATACAAAGTGCCGAAATAGGTGAAGAAGAACGCACCAAGCGCAAGCAAAACGATCGTTCTTCGGCGCCAGACGATCAGCATAGCTCCAACCAGTGCGGCCAAAAGGATTAGCGTCTTATAGCCGATAACAAAGGTGCCAACGGCGTTAATATAACGATGCAGAAGACCTATCCAGTCGAGAGCGAATGCTCGCGCAAGAGCATCGGCAGAAAAGTTGGAAAGCGGCGACGTATAACATGATATACCAATTTCCGGCATTGATGCCCGCCACGCGACGATGGCGGCCAGAACAGGGAGCAGCAGACAGGTGGCATCGACGGCACTCTCGCGTAAGCGCGGCGCCCAGAGGATTTCTTTGCGTCTAAGGAAAACGACCAGAATGACGATTCCCAGCCCAGGCGCAAAGGTCAGCGTCGCCGCTTTAAGAAGGTATCCGCCCATCGCTGCCAGACCAACATAAAACAAAACGTCTCGGCGAACACCAGCCTCTCCGTCCAGCACAATGAGAAGAAAAGCGATCATCGTGTAGTAGTAGATTTGCGGTTGCTCAATCAGCAGCTGTCGCGCCCAAAGCTTGCCAGTACCTTCCGCCGCCAAATAAAGAAGGAGCACCACCCAGGCAAATAAAGTGGCGCGGTTCGCCATGTTCGGAACCCGGCGTTCGGTTTCATAGCGGACAATGTCAAAGAACAGTGCCGCAATCCCCACATGAAGAACGAACGGCGCCGAAGCCGACTGCCCTGGCATAAACTCTCCGTCAATTTGCCAAGGCAGCAACAGCAAAAGCCGCCATCCCGGAGTGTAGCCAGGATACTGAACGGTTTCACGAACCGCCCCGTACCCACCGTACAGATGTATTTTCCGGGAACCGCCAATCCAGCTGGTAAATTCGTCTGAGGTGTAGGGCAGATAGTCGATCCCCCCGTTTAGCGCGATCACTCCTGCCCCCAGAAAAAGCAGAAGCAACCCAGGATGGATGAGAATTTGGCGCACCGGCGAAACTGCGCCAACCGTTCGCCGGGTTATCCGGAGCAAACCCACCGCCGCCGCCGCAGCCATCAATCCCAAAGTGGTCGTAAGGGAAAGTCCCGCCGGTACATGCAGTATGAACAGAACTGCCAGCATTACAGTATAACCGCCGAAAATAACCGCGCCCATGCTGCGCCGCCCGCCCAATCGCAATGGCGGCAACAATCCGCCAAGCCCAACAGATAGAAATGCGTAGAGTGTGAGCCCTAGGATGGCCCGTCTCCTTGCTGTCAATCCGGATGCGCTTTCTAAAGCGCGTCAACCAAAAACCCATCCGCTAGCGTTTAACAGCCCAAGCGAGACCGGCGGCGGACTCGACTTGATCCAACCCTTCCTCGCTCAACAAAGCCGCAACTTGCTTATGGTCCTGACGAATTTCGTAGCGAGGGCCGTACCAATCGACCGTATCCAGCAGGGTCAAATCATATTGTTGGCGAAGCGATAATTTGGGCGGGTGAACCGAGCAGATCGGCAAAAACCTGTTAAAGAACCGAACCACTGGAATGCGACTCATGATCCATGAGGGAATGAACAAAATGCGGCACATCCAAAGGCAGAATACCAGTAGATTCCGCATACGCCAGCTTGGTGTCCATCGGCGAAGCAGGTACTTGACGGCTTGATATTTTGTGGTCGGATCGATTTCGTAGAAGTTATAAAACAGCCGCCCGCTTGATTTTAAGTGAACAGGCAAGGTCCGGATGACCTGTGCCGGATCCGGCGTGTGTTGAATGACACCGGCGCAATGAACCGCGTCGAAAACTCCATGCCTGAACGGCATCGCCAGCAAATTAGCCTGAATGACCGCCACCTCACCCCGGTTGGCGCTATAACCAGTCGGATCATCAACCGTCTGCTTGCAGGCGTCGGTGGCACTTGACAGGTCGCAAGCGATTACGCGGGCGCCGTGTTGGGCCAATTCGTCGGCAAACCGTCCGGCCCCGCAACCGGCATCCAGTATGAGTTTCCCCGATATCCACTCGGGTGACCAACGGGTATCCTTCAACATCCTTGATCCCGAAAGATCATGGCCTCCAAGGCGGTCAATTTGGGTGGTTCGGAATTCTTGCCACTGGTCGCCAAAATTTTCGGCATAATTTTCGTCGGTCTCGACGAAGCGAGGAATCGCATTGCTGATTTGATATTCCCGATTACATGACGGGCACGACAACACGCCTTCGGTAACATCTTCTCCCGATGTTTCCGTGGGGAAAAGAATAAGCGGATCATCGCCGACGCAATACGGACAACTTAAGAGTTTTAAGGCCCAGTTTTTCATTCTCTACCAATACAGTACCACTCTTCCAATCCAGAGTTCTGGCGAGAGGAACACACTCTATATTTCTGGTTTCTCGAAAGCAACGGCGGGGGTATCGTAAGGTCGCAATCTGAAAACCAAAACCGGCCTGGAAACCAGCTTTCATGAAAAATGGGCTTCGCGCGGTCTTCGTCAATCATTCCCATCCGGATAAAAAGCATGTTTCCGCGCTACGTCTGACTTCCTTTGCCCGAGTTTTGGCTGCGCGGGGTCACAAGATTGTTCTTTTCACCGAGACCCTGAACCCCGACGACCCAGCCCCCTCCGTCACTCAAACCCAGACCGATCTCGGCGGTCACGATTGGACGCAGCCCTTTGTCCTCCCCTGCCCGCCGAAACCAGCACCGCTTCTGGCGCGCGCGCGCGTTGGCGGGCTGGGGTTCGGAGCGCGGCAATGTGTTCTCGGTGCATCCTACCTGTTCAGAAGCGGCGTTTTTACCGACTGGCAGGAAGGCGCGCGGCGCTATTTTCCGGTGCTCGATAAATCCTTTCGCCCACAGATCGTTTGGGGGACTTTCGGCAATACCGACGCCTGGAACATTGCCCGCGGTCTGGCCGATCTATCCGGTTGCCCGTGGATTGCCGACGTCAAGGACAACTGGAGCGCCTTCCTACCTCGTGGTTTTGCCCGTCTGATCGCCGCACGGTATCGCGACGCCGCCCATATGACGGTCTATTCGGAAGGCCATCGCGATGAAGCGGATCGCTGGTTTAGCCAGAACAAAACCGTGATCTATAGCGGTTTCAACGAAGACAGCCGGCCGCCAATACCGCAGGAACCGGCGCAATTTCGTATTCTTTTGACCGGCAGCATTTATGACGACGCCTGTCTCGCGCGTCTAATCGGCGGCATTCGGGATTGGCTGCCCGGATTTGCAAACGATGTCGTTTTCTCGTACGCGGGAAATGACGGCGAGCGGGTCAAACGCCAAGCGCAATCCCTTCAAGGTCTCTGCGAAATCGATATTCGCGATTTCCTTGCCTACGACGAGCTAATCGCGCTGCAAAAGGCTTCTTCCATCAACGTTTACATCCACAATCCTCGCAGTCTGTTTCAACACAAGACCCTTGAGCTTCTTGCGCCTGGGGTTCCTGTCATTGCGATTCCAGGGGAAAGCCGTGAAGCTGTGCGGATTGCAGACGAAATGGGGGGGCGCCTGCTTTTGTGCGACACGCAAGATCAAGTCTGTTCGGCTTTGCAGAAGATCTCAGCGGATGCACGCCCAACCGTGGATATTGACAAGATGAATGCCTATTCATGGCAGGCTCAGGCTGGAAACCTGACGCGGATTTTCGAAAGAGTGATTGGAGGCGGCGCATGAAAGTCTGCGTTTCCGTTCATGGCCGCTTTCATGCATTCGAACTGGCCCGGGGGCTGCAGGGTCGCGGCGCGTTGGAATGCCTGCTGACAACCTATCCGGCCTTCGTGCCAAGGCGCGTGGTCGGACCCGGTGCGCCCCTGCGCACCGCCCCGTGGCTTGAAGTTTGGCGTCGTTTGTATCCGAAGTTGAGGCTCGGACCACAGCCGGACCTGGCCATTTCCAAAGCCTTTGGCCGGTTTGCCGCAGGCGCGTTGAAGAACATTCATGCAGACGTTCTCGTTGGCTGGAGTTCGGCCACCCTTGAGGCCGTACCGGTTGCCAGAGACAAGGGTATGAAGGTGGTTATCGAGAGGGGCTCGACCCATATCGCCCATCAAACCGAGCTATTGCGGGACGAATACCGACGCTATGGCCTCGATTTTCAGGCAACGGCACCGGGAATGGTGGCGCGGGAACTACGCGAGTATGAACTGGCCGACGCCATCGCGGTGCCTTCGCGTTTCGCCGCGCGTACCTTTATCGAGCGCGGAATTCCCGAAAGCAAATTGATTGTCGTCCCCATGGGCGTGGACTTGGGGCAATTTAGCCCCGGACCTTCCAATAACGCGGATCGTCTGCCGCGCATTCTTTTCGTCGGAGCAGTGGGTTTGCGCAAGGGCGTTCCCTTGTTGCTGCGCGCCTTCGCTCGCCTGAAAGACAGGGCGGAACTTCATCTTGTCGGCCCGGTTGAGGATGATTTTCGCCCCATCATGGCCACCCTCCCGCTGGACAATGTCGTCGTCCGAGGGCCGGTTACGGGCGAAAGCCTGCAAGGTTTGTATGCAGATGCCGATATATTCTGCCTGCCGTCGGTTGAGGAAGGTTTCGGCATGGTGGTTACCGAAGCCATGGCTTGCGGGATTCCGCCGGTCGTCACGGAACGGGTCGGCGCATCCGATACCATAACACCCGGCGAGAACGGCCTGATTGTCGAGGGCGACGGCGAAGAGGCGCTGGCCGAGGCGCTTGTCAAACTCGTTTCCAACCCCGATTTGCGCCAAACCATGGGAACCGCCGCCCGAAAACGCGTACTGAGCGGATGCGGTTGGGAGGATTACGCCGACCGAGCTTTGGCGGCCTACGAGAAATTATAGCGGGGCGATCCGGGGCTGCTTCCTCGCCCGTTCGACGAATTTCTTCAACCATAATTCCGAGATAAACGGCTTCCACAGTTGAACGGCCAGCGCGTCTTCTCCCTGGTCCAGTCTTTGGACAACCCGCTGCCACCAAGCGGCGTCCCACATGGGGTTTTGCGAAAAATCGGAACTGCTGAACACTTCTTCCGCGAGCCCTCGCAGACCGCCCCGTAACCATTGGGCGTGAGGCGGAAGGAAGCCTTGCTTGTTCCAGCGGGTGCGGATCGGTTCGGGCAATACGCCGCGCATGGCCTCGCGCAGCAAATACTTGGTCTGCGCATCACCCATGATCAGGCGCTCGGGCAAAGAAAACACGAACTCAGCAATACGGTGATCGCAAAATGGCAGCCGCACTTCCCGTGAATGGGCCATGGAATTGCGATCGCCGTAACGCAGTAGCGTGGTTAGAAAACCGCCTCGGGCATCCCGGTCTAGGGCCTGATGCAGCGTTTCGGCGGGCGGTTCGTGCTCAACCAGTTTGGCAAATCCGGGCCTGACGCCAAACCGCAAATCACTTCCCTTGTTCAAGACGTGAGCCGCAGCCCTTCTGGCCCACAGGGGTAACGACGTTTTCCAGCCCTGATCGGCCATGGAAAAAGCCATGGGATAGCGCTCGCGAATGCGCGTTTCCTCGGCTTGCGTGTCCGCCCCCGAAAGGCGAAGTTCACGGATATAGGGAGCGAAGTATTGCTCGTATCCGCCGAGAATTTCGTCCGCCCCCTGCCCGTCCAGCAGCACGGTGACACCGTTCTCGGCGGCCAGCTTGAAAACGCACCATTGGGCGTATTGGCTGGCGCTGTCTACGGGCAGCTCGTTCAGCCACAAGAAATCATCCAAATCCTCGATCAGAGTATCGGGCGTTGGGAAAGTTTCGTGCTGGATCGCGGACGTTGCGGTGGCGACCGTCTCGGCCCACGAGCCTTCGTCGGTCGGGCTTCCCGCGAAGCGCCCGGTGAACACGTGATAAGGATGCCCCTCGCCCATAAGGTCCCGCGACAGGCAGGAAATGGCGCTGGAATCCAGACCTCCCGACAGGCACGACCCCACCGGAACGTCACTGCGCAGGCGAATTTCGACCGCGTTGGTCAATAGCTCTCGGAAATGCGCGACGGCGTCTTCGGGAGAATTCGTGTCGGTTCCCTTGCCCGGCGCGCCCAGCCAATAACGTTCCGCCTTCCACGACAAATCATTCAGGTCGAGGACCAGTTTTTCCGCTGGAAGAAGTTGGTGAATACCTCTGAACAGGGTTTCCCGGTGATGATCGAGACCGGCGGCCGGGTTATGAAGAAAGCGAAACAGGGCCTGATTGTCAGGCTCTACATCGACCCCTTCCAGGGCGAACAGAGCCTTGTATTCCGAAGCAAAGGCAAACAGGCCGGGGCGCTCGAGAAACAAAAACGGCTTTTCACCGAAGCGGTCACGGGCGCAAAACACCACATTGCGGCGCTTGTCGAAAATGGCAAAGGCGAACATGCCGTTAAATTCCGTCAGGCAATCCTCGCCCCACTGACGGTAGGCTTCCATCACCACTTCGGTGTCGCTGGAGGTGCGGAAAATCGAACCGCTTTGTTTCAGCCGCTCGGCAATCTCAACATAGTTGTAAAGCTCGCCATTGTAGGTGATGCAGTATTCACCGTCGGCGCTGTGCAGGGGTTGGGCGGCACGCGCTGATAGATCGATCACGGCAAGGCGCCGATGACCGAAACAAAGGCGCCCATTGTCTGTTCGCCAAAGGCCCTCGCCATCCGGACCACGGTGCGCCATCAAGTCGGTCATGGCCTTGACCGCCCGCGTGTTGACCGCTGATAGTCCGGCGAGCCCGGCTATGCCGCACATGGCCCGATGAACTCCAATAGCTGGCGAGGTGACGGGAAAATATCGATCATTCCTTCTGCGGCAATGCGCTCGCGTGTATATTGCTTTTCAAAATACAGGTCATTATCGATGCAGATCAACAACGTAACCCTTCCCCTGGCAAGGGGCCTGCGCCAAATTGGCAAGGCGGTCCGCCTTCGCGGCTGGGAAAGACTGTTGCGCGCTTTGTTCCACCCGGACAAGCAAAAACAATTTGCATTCGAAATTCCCTTCAACGGTTTCGTATACCCCGCCGTCGCAGATAGTATTATCGATTGGAATGCCTTGTTTTACGGAGCCTACGAGGCATTCGAATTGAAGTTTCTGGCAGCTTTCGCCGCGAGCATCGAGGACGCCGTGTTTATGGATGCAGGCGCCAATGTTGGGCATCACACACTCTACATGGCTGCCCATGCGGGGCAGGTTCACGCCTTCGAACCCAATCCGGCGATGTGGCCCCGGATCGAAGAAAAGATCTCCGTCAACGGCCTCGAGAACGTGGTTCTCCATCGGTGCGGGCTTGGATCCGAAACCGCGCAATTCCCCCTGTTCCTGGGTCCGGAAAGTGGAGAAGCATCCCTGCTCCCGGGAGCCAGCAGAACCTTTCTTTCGACCAGCGTTCAGGTCTCGATCGTTTTCGGTGACGTCTATTTCCCAAAAATCGGTATCCAAAAGCTCGATGTGGTAAAAATGGACATTGAGGGGTTTGAGAAACATGCCATCGACGGGATGCGCGCCTCCCTCGAGAATTGGCGGCCCATGATGATGATCGAATTGAGCGAAACCGGAAAGGAGCAGTTCGGAAACTTCACGGACTTCGTCAAAACGTTTCCCGAAGGCTACGGGTTTTTCTGTTGCCGCCTGAAGCCGGGCCTGAGTATCCGTAACGGCCTTTTCCCGCTTGATGAGGCGGACTACGGCGAATTTACCGGCAATATCTTTTGTGTTCCCGTTGAGAACGACAATCTGTTCATTGAATTGGCTGGTAACGCGTTCGCCTGCCTCGCCCCGCACCCGGCCGTCCAATGACCGTCATTGATTACAAAAAACTGAAAGTCGGCGGCACGTTTCTGATATTCGGGCAGGTATTTCAAGCGCTGTTGGCGTTCGCCGTCAATCTGGTTCTGGTGCGTTACATTTTTCCCGACGAATTCGGGCGCTTTGCGCTGGCGCTGGCGGGAGCGTCGATCGTCTATTCGGTCATTTCGCCACGCATCAACGTCCTCATAATTCGTAGGCCGGAGGCCGCCAATGATGACAAGGCCAAGGATTTGCTTTTTTCGGCGATGACGCTGGAAACCCTGGCAGCGACGTTAATCATTTTTTTGTGGCTGGCCTTTAGCGGCAACGCGGGGCCATGGGAAATCTTGCTTGTGGGGGCCGTCGGGCTTCGTCACTGGACGGATCTCAACAAGGCCTTCTTCGAGCGCACCATGCCATACCGCCAGCTCGCCATTCTGGAAACGGGGGCTTCCACCGGCGGACATTTGCTGGCTCTGGCAATGGCATTTACCGGATTCGGCTGGGTTGTCCTGGTTGTCCGCGAGGCAATGGTTTCTCTGGTCAACCTTTGGGGATTGCGACAGGTTGGCGGTTTAACGATTCGCCGTTTGAAATGGCTCGGCGTGGCTCAGTGGCAGGAATTATTCAAGGAAGCCCGCGGTGTCTGGCTGGACGGCGTATTGGAAGGAAATTTCCAACGCCTGACCATCCTTCTGGCCGGCTTGTTGGGTGGCGAAGCAACCGCGGGCCTGTTCTTCCAGGCGCAACGTCTGGCCGGTGTTCCCCATCAGGTGTTGTCACCGATCGCCTACCGAATTCTGGCCAATTGGTTTGGCCGCACGGAAGACGCCAAGGCCAGGCGGAAGGGGCGCGACAAGTTCCTGCTGTTTCTTGCTCCGCCTCTTATTCTGGCCGGTGTTTTGACCGTGCCGTTCGCCGACCCCGTCGTGCCGTGGCTGTTTGGCGAGACTTGGCTCGGTGTTGCCGATATCCTCGCCGCCATGTTCGGCATGGTGTCCTTCTGGAGCTTATTTGAGGTGCTTAAGGCCTATTGCTTGTCGACTCGCCAATCCGTCAAGCTGTTTGGCGGTCGCATCGTCCAATACGTGGGGTTGCTGGCACCGACGGCGGCTGGTTTCGCAGGTTGGATCAGCGCCGATATCGCTTTGGGAATTGGCTTGTCGTCAGCCTATTTTTTTGCATTTCTTTTCATTCTCGTTCTTCTCCATTTAGAGGAGAAAAAAGAGTCTTAGTTATTTCCGGGTGCCCCTTCGCAAATTATCCAACCGTTATACTCGTCAACCCGTGTCTCATGGAGCCAAGTTCGCGGCTCTACCCGTGTAATCTTGTAGCCGTAAGGGCTGAGAAATTCACGGCACTCCTTTTCCAGTTCTTCGCCATGGACTTCAATCACCATATGCGGGCGATGCTCCTCGAAAAGCCGAATTCCCCCCTTTAACGCGCTTACCTCGCCACCTTCAATGTCAATTTTGATAAAATCAGGCGGAAAATGATCCGAAGATAGTTGATCAAGAGACACCATTTCGCCCTCGGGCTTCGCTCCGACCAACGCCTTTTTGGCCGTGATCGGGTAGTTGTTGTGGCCGAAATTGGCCAGCATTTCGGAAATGTTTTCATCCGCGGGTTCAACGGCAAGTACTTGTCCGCCGGTATGTTTGGCAAGAATCAAGCTGTAGTATCCGGCGTTCGCGCCAATATCGAAGGCGCTCGTACTTTTTCCTAGCAGTCTTTTGCAATGCCCGGCGATCTCAATTTCATATAACCCTAGATATAGACGGGTCTGGTGTGTGAAGTTGACGCGCATAACTATTCCGGAACCGATGCCAAACGGGAAACGCCGAAAATCCAGTGACGACGGAAGAAAAACACTCTTGACGGCGGAGATAAATGGCATCGAAAAACCTGGTTATTTCAGGGAAAAATTGAGCGGCGGTCGTATATCGTATCACGGGTTTTTCGTGATTTCCGTAAAAACACAGAGCAGGCGATCCACGTGGGATTCCCACATGAAGTTGTTGGATACGTACTTTTGCCCGTTTTTTGTCAACAAGTTCCGCAGCGTCTCGTTTTCGTCGAGGTTTCGGACGCGCCGGGCGAGATCGGACGGCGAGAGCGACGAGAAAAAGAGCGCCGCGTCCTTGCACACTTCCCGATGGACTGGAGTGTCCGAAGCAATGATGGGTATTCCCAAGCCCATGGCTTCGGCCAGAGGATGGCCAAAGGTTTCCGATAGAGATGGAAATATGAACACGTCGTGGTTTTTGTACATTTCCGGAAGCTCTTGATAAGGAGCCTGCCCCAGCATCGTCACTTGCCCGCGTTCAATACCTTTGGTCAGCAGAAAATGATCCTTGTCACCGCCCGGCGTTTCGGAAATCCCATCAAGGTCCATCGTCAACGTGAGGTGACACGCGATTCCTTGCTCGTTTAGGTCGGCGACGGCTTCGGAAACCAGTCCCGGCTGTTTGTGCGGGTAATAGGCCGAAACATAAAGAAGCTGCAGGATGCCATCCTTGCTCCACTGCCGCGATCTGGGGCTGGTATTGGAAAACTCGGAGATCGTTCCATATTGATTCTTGTCTATTCGGCCTTCCAAATCCGTAGCATGGGATACGAGCAGCCCCTTCACCGCGTTCGTCGGCGTGAGGACTATAAGTGAGGAACGCGCTGAAGCAATGATTAACTTGCGCCGCGCCATTCTTTGGAAGATTGTCCTCACCCTCAAGGCAGGAGCGACATTGGTCAAATAGAACGGATCAAATAACCCTCCTTCGCGAACAAGCAAAATCTGGGGGACGGGCGGAAATAGCAGGCCGAAATTTGCCGACGAATAAAGAACATCCGGTTTGTACCTTGCGACGATCCGCCGCCATACGGTTTGCTCCCACAAGACACGGCGAACCGGCGACATGCGATCGGCTGCCAGCCTCATCACCGGAACATCCACTTCCACAGGAAAATCAGGAGATATTGCGAAAACGGCATCCACGTTGCGTTCAGCGAACGATCGCATGAGATTGTGGGTATAGGTCACGATTCCGCCCGTTTTTGCGGAAAGTGCATTTACGATGACCTTCATGGTTGCCCGCCCTTCAACGCGCCGAGAATACGGATGATATTCGAACCGTGGACCAGCTCAAGTTCCAATGTTCTTTGCCGTGCGGCTTTGCCGATCAGTCCACGCGGCCGATCCCGTTGAATCCACGAGACGCAAACCCTGGCCAGTTCTTCCTCCGATGAAAAGTAGGCGGCTTCCTTTTCCTCGCGGTACAGGGCGGTGATCTCGTCGTTCCGCTCATGCACCATGAATCCCTCGCAGGCGGGGACCTCGATGGACCGGCATGTTTGCAGATCACGATTGGCGTGACGAAGAAAACACAGGTTGATGGAACTCGCAGAAACGACCTTGGCAAATTCATCGTTATAGGCGGGCCTGTTTTCGATCAACAAATTGGCGTGCCGCCCGATCCAGTCGGCCCATCCGTTGCCCCAGACACGAACCTTCAATCCCTGCCGGGCCAGATGCAACATGCTTTGTGCGCGGGGTTCTTCGAATGATCCAATGAAACTGATCAGCGCGCCGAAGCGAATACGGTCTTCATCGCCGATGGGTACCGGGTGGTGCAGCACCGGGTCGCAACTGTTGTTGACGAAAAGAACTCGCCTCGCCCCCAATGACGGCACTTCTTCAGGCCGGGCATTGAAAGATTTGGTGGTCACCCACAAATCGAAAAGCCCAAGGGTCGCGTCCAACTGGCGGGTGCGCAGACGCGGGTTCATCATATCGTCTTCACAATACCAAACCAGCGCCAGATCCTTATTGATCCATTTGGCCCGCCGCAGCGTTGCGGCGCTGATCATATCGGCGGCATCCAGCCACAGGATATCGGCGCCGCGTTCGACTTCGCTCAGTATCTCCGGATTGGCCTTGGCCGGATCGGCGGGAAAGCGCAGACGGTAGCGAATTCTTTGCTGGATCGCCGGCGGCGTTTCGTAATTAGCTCCCTCCGGGACCGTCGGCACACAGGTTACCGAGCAACCCAGATCGCGCATCGCCGCCACTCTCTGAACGGTTCGCGAGGCTTCGAACGTCTGCCCGACAACGATAATCCGTGGCGGCGGTTCGCAATTAAGATTTTGTGTCATCGCCCGACTTCACATAATCAATCGCTTGTTTCAGGCCTTCAATGTCCGCTTCAAATCCCCATTGCCTGATCGTGGTCTCCGCCGCCATGCCCATCTGTTCGGAATTTTCGAGGCAAATAACAAGGGCATCTGCCAAGGCCGACACGTCGCCGCTTGGAAAAATCCTGCCGCACGCATCGTCGATCAGATCGACTGCACAGCCAACCTGATCACTTGCAATCACCGCCGTGCCACAGGCCATCGCCTCGTTGACCACCAGCCCCCAGGGCTCGCGTTCCGAAGGAACCACCATCACGTCGGCCATATCGTAAAATGCAGGTAACGCGCTCTGATTTTGGAACCCGAGGAACACCGCATCGGGCGCCATCACGCGCAACTCTTTCTCCAATTCACCACTGCCGACGAAGACAAGTGCCGGTTTCACGCCCAGCCAATCCACGCGGTTCATGGCGCGAACCAGGAAGTCCGGACGTTTGCGGGGCATAAACTTCCCGACGAAAAGGACGACCTTTTGTTCGGGGGCAATGTCAAATTCCGCCTTCAAATTTAGCCGTTGCGAAGCCACCTCTTTGGCTTTTGCGGTGAAATTCTCGTTGTCGATGGCATAAGGCATGGGGAATATCCGGTCCGGTGAAATACCGCGCCTCAGATAGTAATTTTTGTTCACCATTCCGATTGCAAGAAACGCATGGCAACGCTTCAATACCCACGCGATGTAGCGACGTTTTAGCCAGCCCCTCGGACCTTTGCCGTCCGGCATGGCGAGATCGCAGTTCTCGCCGCGCATTAGAACAGGTACGCCCGGGCGACACGCCTGAGTTAACACCTTGCGCATGATTGGGCTTCCCCAGCCATGCAGCCACAGGACATCGGCTCCCTTGATCTCAGAAATCGGGTCCGTATCGGCCAAAAAGGTATGCTCATAACCTTCGGTCAACGGGACATCCCATTCCACCGGGCGCTTAAAGCCCGTGTCGAAGAAACCCTGATCCGCTGGACGTTTCTCGAACACCACCCGCAGGTCCACCCCCTCTTCCGCAGCAATGCGGCGCAGCAATGGCGCTTGATACTGAATGGGGTGCGAGACAAAATATGTGATCCTGATGGCTACGGCTGATCTCCCCACGTTTTTTGCCACGCCTCGGCAAAGGTTTCCCTGAACCGTTCGTGACTATAGTGATCCTCAACGAATCGTCTGGCGTTGCCGCCGAGTTCGTCGCGCCTTTCCCGGTCTTGCGTAATCGCTGCAATGACCGAAGCCATCTCCTCGGCATCCGGGGAAACCAGGACGCCGGTTTCCCCATCAATAACGTAATCCTGCGGTCCACCACAGCGGGTCGAAACCACGGGCGCACCCGAGGCCATGGCTTGTAGTCCGGCGATGTTCAAGCCTTCCTGAGAAGACGGGATAACAAAAACGTCCAACCCCTGGAAGAACGCCGGAAGTTCATCGGCTTCCATCCAGCCCATCCATGAGATGTGCCTGGATATTCCAAGATCCTCGGCGAGTTGGGCCAAAGAGCGCGGTGCCTTTCCAGTGAGCCGCAGTTCAACTTTTTCGCCCTGCTCCAGCAGTTTTTTCAGCGCATGAAATAGCAGGGCAAGATTTTTCCGGGGATCGTCGGGGCGTCCGGCAAACCCAATCACTCCGG
>JABGRG010000147.1 GCA_018648445.1 Rhodospirillales bacterium
GACGGCGAGGTGTTCTGGGGTTTAGGTGCCGGGGCCACCGGACAGTCGGTGGGCGAGGTTTGCTTCAACACTTCGATCACGGGCTATCAGGAAATCCTGACCGATCCGTCCTACGCGGGTCAGATCATTACCTTCACGTTCCCGCATGTGGGCAACGTCGGCGCCAACCCCGAAGACATCGAAACGATTGTACCCGCTGCGCGCGGCTGCATCCTGGGCGCCGAAATTACCGAACCTTCCAACTGGCGGGCGGCCAGCCATCTTGGTGAATGGTTGAAATCCCACGGCCTGACGGCGCTGACCGGAGTCGATACCCGCAAATTGGCGCGGCGCATTCGCGACGGCGGCGCGCCCAATGGAACGATCGTCTTTGAAGGCGGTGGCGCGGTCGATATCATTGCTGCGTTTCAGGCGGCACGCCAGTGGCCGGGGCTGGAGGGCATGGACCTGGCCAAGGACGTCACCTGCGCCGAATCCTCAACCTGGGACGAGGGCGCGTGGTCCATTGGCGAAGGTTACGCCACCCAAAGCGCTCCGAAGCATCACGTGGTCGCTGTTGATTTCGGCGCCAAGCGCAACATCCTGCGCTGTCTGGCCGACGCCGGATGCAAGGTGACGGTGGTTCCGGCGTCCACCAGCGCGGCCGATATCCTCGCCCATAAACCCGATGGCGTGTTTCTGTCCAACGGTCCCGGCGACCCGGCGGCGACCGGAAAATATTCGGTGCCCATGATCCGCGGCTTGCTGGAAAACGGCCTGCCCATCTTCGGCATCTGCCTCGGCCATCAGATGCTCTCTCTGGCCCTGGGGGCCAAGACCTTCAAAATGCATCTGGGCCATCGGGGGGGCAACCATCCGGTCAAGGATCTGGCCACCGGCAAGGTCGAGATCACCAGCCAGAACCACGGCTTCGTTGTTGACCGCGACAGCCTGCCTGACGGCGTCACGGAAACTCACATATCCCTTTTCGATCAAACCAACGAGGGCATCGCGCTGAAAGACAAACCGGTCTTTTCCGTCCAATACCACCCCGAAGCCAGCCCCGGCCCCCAAGACAGCCATCATTTGTTCGAGCGGTTCGTCGGGTTGATGGGGGGAGGGTCTTAAAGTCATGCCCAAGCGCACAGACATAAAGTCCATTCTGATCATCGGGGCCGGGCCCATTATTATCGGGCAGGCTTGCGAGTTTGATTATTCCGGCGCGCAGGCGTGCAAGGCGCTGCGTCAGGAAGGTTATCGGGTCATTCTGGTCAATTCCAATCCGGCGACCATCATGACCGATCCGGATATGGCCGACGCCACCTACATTGAACCGATCCAGACGGCCACCATCGAACGCATCATCGCCGCCGAAAAGCCCGACGCCCTGTTGCCGACCATGGGCGGGCAGACCGGTTTGAACGCGGCCATCGACTTGGCCCGCGAGGGCATCCTTGAAAAGTACGGCGTTGAGTTGATCGGCGCCGACGCCGACGTCATCGACAAGGCCGAGGATCGCCTGAAATTCCGTCAGGCTATGGATTCCATAGGTCTGGAAAGCCCGAAAAGTGCGCTCATTCACGAAATGAGCGAGGCGCGGGCGGCCATGGACGATATTGGCCTGCCGCTGATCATCCGGCCGTCGTTTACCTTGGGCGGCGAGGGCGGCGGCATTGCCTATAACCGCGAGGAGTTTGAGCACATCGTCGCCAGGGGGCTGGCCAAATCGCCGGTGGGCGAGGTGCTGGTCGAAGAATCGGTGCTGGGCTGGAAGGAATACGAGATGGAAGTGGTCCGCGACTCGGCGGACAACTGCATCATCGTGTGTTCCATCGAAAACCTCGACCCCATGGGAGTCCACACGGGCGATTCCATCACGGTTGCCCCGGCCCTGACCCTGACCGACAAGGAATACCAAATCCTGCGCAACGCCTCGATTGCGGTGCTGCGGGAAATCGGCGTCGATACGGGCGGCTCGAACGTGCAGTTCGCCATCAATCCCGACGACGGCCGTCTGGTCATTATTGAAATGAACCCGCGGGTGTCGCGCTCCTCGGCGCTGGCTTCCAAGGCGACCGGCTTTCCCATCGCCAAAATCGCCGCCAAGCTGGCCGTTGGCTATACGCTTGACGAGCTGATGAACGACATCACCGGCGTTACGCCTGCGGCGTTCGAACCGACCATAGATTACGTCGTCACCAAAATCCCGCGCTTCACCTTCGAGAAGTTTCCGGGGACCGACGCGCTGCTCAATACCTCCATGAAGTCCGTGGGCGAGGCCATGTCCATGGGCCGGAACTTCCAGGAATCGCTGCAAAAGGCCCTGCGATCCGTGGAAACCGGGCTTTCCGGGCTGAACGAGGTGGAAATCGAGGGAGCCGAAGGATACGGCGCCAACAAGGACGCCATTCGCGCCGCCTTGGCCGTGCCGTCGCCCGAACGCATTCTGGTCATCGCGCAGGCTTTCCGTCTGGGCATGAGCGTTGTCGAAATTCAGGCCGTCTGTCATTACGATCCGTGGTTTCTGCGCCAGATCGAACAACTGGTCGAGGTCGAGGCCCGATTGCGGGTGGGCGGGCTGCCCGGCGATTCTCCGGCTTTGCGGCGAATCAAGGCGATGGGCTTTTCCGACGAAAGGCTTTCCCAGATTACCGGCAAGACGGTGGCCGAAGTGGCGTTTCGCCGCGAGGTTCTGGATGTCCATCCGGTGTACAAGCGGGTCGATACCTGCGCCGCCGAGTTTCCGTCGCTCACGCCCTATATGTATTCGTCCTACGAGGGCGACGGGGTCAACGCCGCGGAATGCGAATCCGATCCTTCGAAACGCAAAAAGGTGGTCATCCTGGGCGGTGGCCCCAACCGCATCGGGCAGGGGATCGAGTTCGATTACTGCTGCGTTCACGCGGCCTACGCCCTGAAGGAAGCGGGTTTCGAGACCATCATGGTCAACTGCAACCCCGAAACCGTGTCGACCGATTACGACACCTCTGATCGCTTGTATTTCGAGCCGCTGACCGCCGAGGACGTGATCGAAGTGATCCGCGCCGAAGCGCGCAACGGCGAACTGGTCGGCGTTATCGTGCAATTGGGCGGACAGACGCCGCTGAAACTGGCCGCCGCGCTGGAGGCGGCCTCCATACCCATTCTTGGGACCTCGCCGGACGCCATCGACCTGGCCGAGGACCGTGAGCGGTTCCAGGCGTTGCTGGAAGATCTCGGATTGCGCCAACCGGCCAACGGCATCGCGCGCTCTTTGGAAGAGGCGCAAGCTGTGGCCGACGAAATCGGCTTTGCGCTGGTCATTCGTCCGTCCTACGTGCTGGGTGGGCGGGCCATGGAGATCGTGCACGACCACGGCGCGCTGAAACGTTACATCACCACTGCGGTGAATGTTTCGGGCGATAGCCCGGTTCTGCTGGACTCGTACCTGCAAGACGCCATCGAAGTGGATGTCGACGCCATTTCAGACGGCAAGGACGTGTACGTTGCGGGCATCATGCAGCACATCGAGGAAGCGGGCATTCATTCGGGAGATTCGGCGTGTTCCCTGCCGCCCCATTCCCTGCCCCCCGCAATCGTTGCCGAAATTGAAGTTCAGGCCAGAAAACTGGCGCTGGCGCTGGGCGTTGTCGGGTTGATGAACGCGCAGTTCGCGGTCAAGGGGCGCGACATCTTTATCCTTGAAGTCAATCCGCGTGGAAGCCGAACGGTTCCGTTCGTGGCCAAGGCCACCGGCGTTCCCGTCGCGAAGATCGCGGCGCAGGTCATGGCCGGACGAAAGCTGGCCGATTTCGGCTTGCCCGAGTCGCTTAAAATGAAACACGTGGCTGTCAAGGAAGCGGTGTTCCCGTTCGCGCGTTTCCCGGGCGTCGACATTATCCTGGGGCCGGAAATGAAATCGACCGGCGAAGTGATGGGCATCGACGCCGATTTCAGCCGCGCCTTCGCCAAATCGCAACTGGGGGCGGGCACGCATTTGCCCGACGCAGGATGCGTGTTCGTCTCGGTCAAGGATCGGGACAAGGCGGATGCGGCGGTGCTGGCGCGCAGGCTCGTGGGCATGGGGTTCAATCTCGTGGCTACCGGCGGCACGGCGCGCCATCTTGAATTGGCCGGGCTTGAAGTGAGGCGCATCAACAAGGTGCTGGAAGGGCGGCCCCACTGCGTGGACGCCATTATCAGCGGTCAGGTCCAGTTGGTGATCAACACGACCGAGGGAGCGCAAGCCGTTTCGGACAGTTTTTCGATCCGGCGTTCGGCCTTGATTTACGGGGTGCCGCACTATACGACTATGTCCGGCGCAGCTGCCGCGATCGGGGCGTTGCTGACTTTACGTTCCGGGACACTTGATGTTGCGCCGTTGCAGTCCTACTTTACGGGTTCGAAGTAAGTCGATATCGTTTCTGATCGTGTCTGCCGCCCGCGCTCCATGACAGGGGCCGCGCGGAAGGCCGGTTATTGTTGTTTGGGAAAAGAATTCATGGAAAAGTCGCCGATGACCGCCGAAGGTTTCAATCAGTTGGAAACCGAGCGCGATCGCCTTGTAACTCAGGAACGTCCCGCGATCATCCGCGCCATTGCCGCGGCCCGCGAACATGGGGATTTGTCCGAGAACGCGGAATACCATGCCGCCCGCGAACGCCAGAGCTTCGTTGAAGGACGTCTGGCCGAGATCGAGCATCTGATCAGCAGCGCTGAAATTATTGACCCCAGCAAACTGTCGGGAAAGACCGTGCGGTTTGGTGCTAAGGTCAAGGTCATCGATGAAGATACGGAAGACAAAAGCGTCTTTCTTATTGTTGGCAGCCACGAGGCTGATATTTCGAAGGGGCGGATTTCGATCACGTCCCCGCTGGCCCGCGCCATGATCGGCAAGCAGAAGGGCGACGTTATCGAGGTCAATGCGCCCAGCGGGCCCAAGTCCTACGAAATTCTGTCGGTGCGATTCGGGTAGAATTGAACCTGGATTCGATCTAGATCGGAACGCCCGCCTTATATTTGGATTGGCGGATGGATAACGCCGATTTGACGTGGCTAACGTTGGGCGCGGTGGTCAGCTTTGTCGTCAGAAACCGCTGGTAATCGTCCCAATCCTCGGCCACGACCTTCAAAAGGAAGTCGGCCTCGCCCGCCAGCATGAAGCATTCACGTACCTGTGGCCATTGCTGAACAAGGTCCTCGAACGCCTCAAGGTCGGTTTCGGCCTGGCTTTCCAACCCGACCTGTGCGAACACCATGACGTTGAAGCCCAGGGCCTTGGGTTCCAACTCGGCATGATATCCCTGAATTAGCCCCGCTTCTTCGAGAACGCGGACACGCCGCAAGCACGGCGGCGCGGAAATGCCCGCGCGGCGAGCCAATTCAACATTGGTAATGCGCCCGTTTTTCTGCAAATCGCGCAAAATACGGCGGTCGATATCATCGAGCTTGACACGAGAGCGTTTTGTTTTCATCCAAGGATACCTCTTTCAACGAAATTATATTATAACGTTGTCGCCAAATATCCAAGGTCGCAAAGACAATTAATTTCTCGTTGGCCGGTCTTTTTGTAACCCTTGGCTTGCGTCCGCGAGAGCGGGTTTTTATTTTAAGGCCGATCGGGTTCACCGGATTTGGACTGGTGACTTCAATTCTGAACCGACACCACCGAGAAAAAAGGCTCCGAAACGATGCCCAATACCCATCACACGAAGGTGCTCATCATCGGATCGGGGGCGGCCGGATATACGGCGGCGCTCTATGCGGCGAGAGCCAATCTGGAGCCTATACTGATCAAGGGGTTGCAGCCGGGCGGACAGTTGACGATTACCACAGAGGTTGAGAATTACCCCGGCTTTCCCGATCCTATCCAGGGCCCGGAACTGATGGAACGGATGCGCGAGCAGGCCGAAAACGTGGGCGCGACACTGATCGACGACGTGATCGTCAGTTGCGATCTTTCCAACCGCCCGTTCTCGGCGATCAGCGACTCGGGTGATGTTTACACGGGCGAGACCCTGGTTATCGCCACCGGCGCGTCGGCGCGTTGGCTGGGCCTGGAAAGCGAGCGTACCTTCATGGGGTTCGGCGTTTCGGCCTGCGCCACCTGCGACGGATTTTTCTTCCGGGGCCGGGAAGTGGTCGTGGTTGGCGGTGGAAATACCGCCGTGACCGAGGCTCTATACCTGACCAATCACGCCACCAAGGTGACGCTGGTGCATCGGCGTGACGAATTGCGGGCCGAAAAAACCCTTCAAGACAGGCTGTTTCGCAATGAAAAAGTCGAGGTTGTCTGGGATTCGGCGATTCAAGAGGTCACGGGCGACAACAACCCGCCCGGCGTTACCGGTGTTGTGCTGCGCAATCTCAAAACCGGGGAGACAAGCGAGCTTGCCGTTGACGGCGTTTTCGTGGCCATCGGCCATACGCCGAATACGGCGATTTTCGCGGGCCAGCTGGATATGGACGAAAGTGGTTTCATCAATACCGTTCCGGGCGGCGTTGCGACCAGCGTACCAGGCGTGTTTGCGGCGGGCGACGTGCAGGATCACGTCTACCAGCAAGCGGTCACGGCGGCCGGAACCGGCTGCATGAGCGCGCTAGACGCCGAACGCTTTCTGGCCGAACACGAGGGCGAATCGCTCGCCGCCGAATAGCCTTATTTTTCGCACGAAACGATTTTTTGGAGCCGAAATGGATTGGGACAAGCTTAGGGTTTTTCACGCTGTTGCCGAGGCGGGAAGTTTCACCCATGCCGGTGAAACGCTGAATCTCAGCCAGTCGGCGGTCAGTCGCCAAATCAGCAACCTGGAGGAAAGCCTTCATGTTCCGCTGTTTCATCGGCACGCGCGCGGCCTGATGCTGACCGAGCAGGGCGAGCTGTTGCATCGCACCGCGCGCGATATGGCGGCCCGTTTATCCATGACCACGGCGCGAATCCGCGAAAGCCGCGACCGGCCGCAAGGCAGGTTGCTGGTGACGTCGACGGTGGGCTTCGGTTCGGTGTGGTTGACGCCGCGTCTCAATGATTTTCTGAAACGCTATCCCGAGATGGATATTTCCATGGTGCTGGCCGATACCGAGCTGGACCTTTCCATGCGCGAGGCGGATGTCGCCATTCGAATGATGCCGCCGCGCCAGCCCGATCTCGTCAAGCTTCACCTGATGAAGATGCGCTATCGCATCGTCGCCTCGCCCTCGTATCTAAACGAACACCCGGCGCCGAAAACGCCGGAAGAATTGGACGAACATAAAATCGTCGTCTTCGGCGAGGACGCCTCGCCGCCGGTTCCCGATGTGGACTGGCTGTTGCAGGTGGGGGCCAAGCCGGGGAAGAAACGCCGTCCGGCGCTGCGGGTCAACAGCACCTACGGGATTTTCCGGGCCGTGCAAAGCGGCCTTGGCATTGCCGCCGTTCCCGACTATCTGGCGCGCGAGGGGCGAGGGTTGGTCAGAGTGCTTCCCGATTTGGAGTCACCCACTCTGGATGCCTACTTCGTTTATCCGGAAGAGTTGCGCAATTCCATGCGGATCAAGGTGTTTCGCGACTTTCTGGTCGACCGTATCAACGCCGAAGGAATCAAAGAACCCCTGTAACCGGTTTGAATATATGGGGTTTTTTCGAGCTATGCAGTTTTTGCATGGCTGGTTTTCCGAAATGGCGTTGGTCGTACCGGCGCGTTTTCCATATAACCCTCTCCAGCGACACGGCATCAGCTTGATGCGTCGCACGGAATTTTTCAGTTTCGGGCCAATGGCCCGAACCCAAGGGCCCATCCTCATATTGATGGGTCCTGCGTCTCCCAGACGTGAAGCCTCCCTGTTAGACTCAGCCGGAAACCCTAGGGTTTCCGGTCTTTTTTT
>JABGRG010000148.1 GCA_018648445.1 Rhodospirillales bacterium
ATCGTCAACGAGGCGATCTACGCGGCGCATGCAAGCGGGGCCAAGCAGATCGATGCCGCGGCGGTGCGCGCGGCACAGCACCACCGGCGCACCCGCAACGCGCGGATCGAGGACCGGACCCAGGAATCGATAAAGCGCGGCACGGTGATGATCTCAACTTCGGGCGTTGCGGTCGGGCAGGTCAACGGGCTGACCGTGCGCGACACGGGAGACCATGCTTTCGGCGCGCCCTCCCGGGTGACCGCGCGCACATCGATTGGTCGGCGCGGGGTGACCAACATCGAGCGCGAGACGGACCTCGGCGGGCCTATTCAGCAGAAGGGCGCGATGGTCATCCAGGGTTACCTGGCGGGCCTGTTCGCGCGGCGCACGCCGCTGTCGTTCAACGCCTCGATCACCTTCGAGCAGAGCTATGGCGGGGTCGAGGGGGACAGCGCCTCGCTGGCCGAGGTGCTGACGATCCTGTCTGATCTGGCCGATCTGCCCCTGCGCCAGGATCTGGCGGTGACGGGCTCGGTCAACCAGCGCGGCGAGGTGCAGGCGATCGGCGGGCTGATCCAGAAGTCCGAGGGGTTCTACAGAACATGCGTCGAGGCGGGGCCGCTGACGGGGGATCAGGGGGTCGTGTTCCCGCGGTCCAATGAGCCGAGCCTGATATTGAATGACGAGATGGCGGCGGACATCGCCGCCGGCCGGTTCCACACCTATTCGGCCGCCCATGTGGACGAGGCGGTGGAACTGTTCACGGGGATCGAAGCGGGCGTCGCCGACGCCGACGGCAATTACCCGGCGGGCAGCGTCTATGCGCGGGTTGCCGAACGGCTGGTCGCATTTGACCAGGCGCTGGACGCGCGCGACCACTAGAGGTGGAGCGTAAGTTGGTCCCGGCCTTGGCCGGGTCCCAAATTAGCGTACGTAGATGTGCACCTCGTTGCTGCCAACGTCCGAACTGGACGTCGAGCTCAGCGACAGGCGATCACTCGGCAGACCCATCTGGATCAGCGTCTGGAGCACCTGCTCGGCATTGCGCCGCGACTGGTTGGCGCTCAGTGCGACCTGCGCCGGTGTGCCCTGCTGGGGCACGATCGAGACGATATCGAACACCGCGCCCGGACGCCGGTTCAGCGCTTCGCTGGCAGCGGTGAAGAGCGGCTCCTGATAGGGCACGTTCGGACGGTCGAACCGGATCACCACGAGCGGGCGGCGGTTCGCCAGGCTGGCCGCCGGGCTCGGCGCGCCGCTGCGTGCGGGGCCGGCGGTGGCGAAGGCGCGATTGGCCAGGCTGATGCCGAACAGCTCGCCGTTTTTCACGGCCAGCGAAAGCACGGTGAGGTTGCTGCGCTCGCGACCGACATAGTTGGTCTGGCGCGACACGTCCTCGCTCAGCTCGTTGAGCAGGCGGTCGATCAGCACGACGGTGCGGTTGACCTCGTCTTCGAGGATGGCGAGCTGGCGATGGTCTTCGTCGATCGCGCCGGTCAGGCCATAGGTGGCGCGGACCGATTCCAGAATGAACGCGGCGAGTGCGCTGCTGTCGGCAACATTGTTCGACAGGCTGTTCATCTGTCCGACGCCGTCGGAAATCTGATCGAGAGTCGTCTGGGCATTGGTCCATCCCGCGACGAGATTCGGGTTGCCCGGTGTCGTGCCGACCTGCAGGCGGGCCTGAATGTCTGCGACGAGGCTCTGATAGGTGTTCGCGTTCGTGATGGTTTGTACGCGCAGTTCCTGCAGGACCTGATTGCCGCTGCCGATGTTCGTCTGCAGGCGGCCGAGATCGGCGCGCAGGCGCTCGACGCGCCGGCCGACTTCGGTGCCCGTGGTCTGTCCGGCCGTCACGCCGCTGGGCTGGAAACTGTTCTGGCCAAGCTGTGGCGGTGCGGCGGAGATGGTCGGCTGCGGGTTGCGTTCAGCCGCGCTCGCCGGAATGACCTGCCGGTCGCCGCCGGATGGAGACGAGCCCGTCAGGGACGGAATGAGTGCGTTGTCTGTAAAATCGCAGGCCGCCAGTAGCAGCGCTGCGCCGGCCAGTGCCGACCAGGTGCGTTTCGTTGTCATCCGCTACCTTGTCCCTCAAATGCCCCTGCGCGATCCCCAGTAAATGCCGCAGAAGCGGCGAACGCGCAAAAATTGCTGTTTAGCCAAATGGTTGCGCCGGATGTTACCGATTGGCATTCGACCGGGCAAGCGGCTTTTGGACCGGATTTTCGCGACATTTCGCAGACGTTGATACCGGGCTTCAGATACTTGCAATCGGTGATGCTTTTGATTAGCGTCCGCGCGCCTTGGCCAAAGCGCCCGTAGCTCAACTGGATAGAGCGTCTGACTACGGATCAGGAGGTTGGGAGTTCGAATCTTCCCGGGCGCGCCAAGGAGCTCAAATACTTAGCGACACACCATACGCATCATTCAGGTGATCTGGTGGCGGATACGGAATGCTCGGACTGGGTTTTTCGCTGACACGGCCAAAACTCTAGCCTTTCGCCGATTTCCGCGATTGGAGAGCGCGCCATACACGTTCCGGCGTGGCGGGCATGGGTATATCGTCTACATCCAGGGCGTTGCAGATCGCCCCGATCACCGCGGGTGGTGCGCCCACAGTACCTGTTTCGCCAGCGCCTTTGACGCCAATAGAATTGGTGCTTGTTGGTACAGCCATTTCCTCGACCGTGAAGGGCGGCAGGTCATCGGCTCGGGGCATGGCGTAGTCTTGGAATGATGCCGTCAGAAGTTGGCCGGAAGTTGCGTCGTAGTGCATGTCTTCGAGCATCGCTTGGCCGATGCCTTGCGCCACGCCGCCGTGTATCTGTCCATGCAGCAAAAGCGGATTCACAACGGTCCCGACATCATCGACAACAACCAAACTTACTAGCACTGTCGTCCCGGTATCCGGATCGATTTCAACTTCCGCAATTTGGCAGCCGTTGGGGAAGTTTCCATGCTGTGGGTTATGGTCCCCCACCGCTTCTAACCCGATACCGAGATGTGGTGGCCAGTTTGCAGGTGCGAAGGAAGATTTCGCGACCTCGACGATATTGACGGATTTGTCGGTCCCGGAAACCGTGAAGTTGCCGTCCTCGAAAACAATATCATTCTCGGCGGCTTCCAGGAGGTAGCCGGCAATTTCCTTGCCCTTTTCGATGATGGTGTCTGCGGCCATTCTGAGCGCCGCACCGCCCACGGTCATGGATCGTGAGCCGATGGTGCCGCGTCCCATCGCGACCTTATCTGATTCACCTTGAATCAAAAAGATGCGGTCGTAGTCGACACCCAAAAAGTCAGACACCATCTGGGCGTAAACGGTTTCATGGCCCTGACCATGTGAATGTGTGCCGGCCAGAATGGTGACGTCCCCGCCGGGATCAAACCGGATCTCCATCCGCTCGTTGAAGACGGCGGCGGACTCCAGATAGACCGAGATGCCACGACCCCGCAGCTTGCCGCGTGCCTCCGTCTTTCCTTTGCGGGCGTCGAATCCGTGCCAGTCCGATACGTCGATGGCTCGGTCCATGATGGCTTCGAAATCGCCGCAATCGAGTGTCAGCCCCAATGCGGTCTCGTAGGGCATTTGTTCTGCGCGAACCAAATTGCGCCGTCGAATGTCGATGGGATCTAGGCCCAGCCGGCGGGCAGCGATGTCCATCATGCGCTCCAGAACGAAAGCGGCTTCCGGCCGACCGGCACCGCGATACGGCGCCGTTGCCCCCATATTTGCGAAGAGCGCGCGCGTCGTGGCGTCAATGGCAGGAATGGCATAGACCCCGGACAACAATTCGCTGAAATCCATTGGCGACACACCGGCTGCCGGGTGGAGATAGGCCCCGACGTTATAGTCGGATGTCACTTTGAGGCCCGTGATCAAACCGTCGTCCTGAACCGCCACCTCGCATTGAGCGATCATGTCTCGCCCGTGACTGTCACTGGTAAAAGATTCCTGTCGATCACCGATCCACTTGACCGGACGGCCCGTCAGTTTGGCGCCCCACAGAACGAGAACGTCCTCGCTGTAAAACACCCCCTTCATCCCGAATCCGCCGCCGACGTCGGGCGCAATGACCTGGAGTTTCGCCTCAGGAATTTTGAGCATGCTGCCGGCGATGTCTTGTCGGGCCCGGTTGGGTGCCTGATTGCTCGCGTAAAGTGTAAATTTTTGGGTGCCGGGTTCGTAGAGGCCGATGGCGGCACGCGGCTCCATGGAGTTCGTGTTCACCCGGTTGTTCGTGAGGGTTGCGTCGATGACATGCGGGGCATGGCTCAGGGCTGTCTCAACACCACCGCTGTCGCCCATTTTGAAGGTAAACGCTTCGTTGCTTTCGGTGCCCTCCCAAACGCGTGGGGCGGTGGGGCTGAACGCTTCGTCGGTTCGGTTAACGGAGGGGAGAGGGGCGTATTCGACTTCGATGAGTTCTGCCCCATCTTTCGCAATTTCGAGTGATTCAGCGATCACAAAAGCCACGGGTGCGCCGACGCACTTGACGTCACCGCACACAAGAGCGCCGAAGGGATGCTGAACGCCCTCTTGCCCGCCCATGAGAAAGGGAAACATGGTGACGCACTCGACCGTTCCCAGGCCCGCATCCACATAGTCTTGCCCGGTGAGGACCGCGAGGACGCCGGGTAGCTCCTTTGCCGCATCGGTCTCCATGGAGACAATGCGGGCGTTGGCGTGCGGCGAACGCAGGACAATGGCGTGTGATTCGTTGGGAAACCTGTGGTCCCCGACATACTGGCCCCGGCCGGTCAGGAAGCGCGGGTCTT
Organism: Rhodospirillales bacterium; assembly: GCA_018648445.1. The sequence continues at coordinate 4,759 of JABGRG010000148.1, forward strand.
CTTTTCTGGGTACAGGCTGGCCGATTCCGAATTTCATGGTCACTCTCTAATTCTTCACGCACTCAACGGCAGGCCAAATAGCTTGATGGCATTGGTTCGACCGATGGTTTTGCGGTCGCCGTCGGAAAGGTCAGCGTGGTCAAACCATTCGCAGCCGTCCTTCATGGGTTCAAATGGGTAGTCGACGGAAAAGAGAACACGGTCCACGCCAACTTCGGTTATCGTCAGATGCAGTGGCGGGTCATAGAATTGACCGCTCGTCGTCACATGAACATTGTTTTGCATATAGTGGCGGATCGATTTTTTGGCGGGCACGCCTTTGGGGTCCACTTCCAATCGATGATCCAGGCGCCACAGGTCGAAGGGAATTCGTTCCCCGAGATGACCCAGGATCAGTTGCAGGTCCGGATGTTCGTCAAACAATCCTGAACACATGAGGCGAAGGGCATGGACTGATGTTTCCATGGCAAACGCCCAGGTGGCGTATGTCAGCCAGGGGTGGCCGTCATACATTGGCATATGATCCGTCAATGGATTGCGGGGGTGCATGTAGAAGGGAACGCCCAGTTTTTCGACCTCCGCCCAGAAGGGCCGGTACTCGGGAAGATCGTAATAAAGATGTGAGTATTCTTCCTCTTTCTGACTAAACCCGTTCACGTTCACGCCGACAAACCCGAGATCATTTACGCATCGGTGTAGTTCGGTGATTGCCGCGTCCGGATCCTGGAGGGGAAGAGCACCCAATCCGGCAAACCGGGAGGGATGGCGGGCGACCTGCTCAGCCAGCATGTCATTGGTTTGCTGGGCGAGTGCTACGGCACCCTCGACGTCCAGGACTTCCTGAACTGCCGGCGCGTTGAGAGAGAGGACAGCGAACTCGATACCGAATAGGTCCATTTCCTCGAGGCGCTTCGCCTCAAAGTCGAGTAAGTCAGCTTGCAGTGATTTTGGCGCAACCGGATTTTGAGTTTCCGTGACGGCAAAATGCTCTTCGAGCGCGATTTTTCCCTGCATATCATGTGCCCCCTATGATTCTGGAAATTTTACCCTCTGCCAGAAGGTAGTGAAAATTTGGTCTGGGTTTGCCGGCATATTTGATGTCATCAAGGCCGGTTGATCGACCAAAGTTTTGGCAACCCGTTGAGAATATCAGCCTTTGCTATACGGCTGGCCTATCGCTGCTGGGCCTTGGCTTTTTCCGCCCACCACGACAAGGATGGCCAGCGTCAAAACATACGGGAACATAAGCATGAACTGATGGGGCACGGCCAACCCGGCCGCTTGTCCCCGGAACTGGAGAGCGTCCGCGCCACCGAAAATCAAACAAGCTATGAGCGCGCCGACGGGGTTCCAACGCGCGAATATCACGGCCGCGAGCGCTATAAACCCTCGTCCTGCAACCATCTCATCTTGGAAAAAGTGAAGCTGTCCAAGAGACAGGAATGCGCCGCCAGCGCCCGCGAGCGCGCCGGACAGGATGACCGCAATGTACCGTGTGCGGAGCGGGTTAATACCGACCGTTGCGGAAGCTTCCGGGTGTTCTCCTACAGAGGTAATCATCAACCCCCATCTCGTACGGAAAAGTATGACCCACATAATGGGCACGAGCAGCAGCGCGACATATACCAGGGAGTGCTGCTGGAAAAGGATGGGGCCGATGAGAGGGATATCTGAGAGATAAGGAACTGAAACCGGTTCAAAATGCGGAACGACCCGCTGCTGGTCCTTCAGTCCAAACACGATGCGTATCAGGAAACTGCTGAGCCCGACCCCAATCAAGTTGATCGCGGCACCCGAGACAATTTGATTGGCCTTGAGGGAAATGGAAACGAACGCGTGAATCCATGCGATGAGCCCTCCGATCAAGATACCTGTGAACAGGCCGAACCATGCGGACCCCGAGAACCACGCACCGAACACACCGATAAGTGCCGCCATCAACATTGTGCCTTCCAGGCCAATATTAATGACGCCGGCGCGTTCATTCAGGATCCCGCCCAGGGTCGCAAAAAGTAGCGGGGTCGTAAGTCGAAGTGTGGCACTGAAAAAATCTGCATCGAGGACACTGAAGAAGGCTTCCATAATTCCTTAGGCCCCCTTCTCTTGTTGGCGTTGTCGGTACCACTGCAATATTCCGGCGCCGAGAATGAACAGGATGACCGTTCCCTGGATAACCAGGACCAATGATGTGGGCAGTCCCGTTGTCCGCTGCATCTGATTGGCGCCGATACGCAACGCCGCAAAAAGGAATGCCGCGAAAATGACGCCGATCGGGTCAGACCGGCCCAGGAACGCGACAGCAATGCCATCGAAGCCATATCCGGGTGAGAAAAAGTCCAGCAGGCGGTATTGGCTGCCGATAATCTCGACAGTCCCCGCAAGCCCGGCCAGTCCGCCGCTTATACTCATGGCGCCGAACATGAAACGATTCACGGGAATTCCTGCGAATCGAGCGGCGCCTTCGGATCTGCCAACCGTACGAAGCCTTAGTCCGAATGGCGTGCGCCACAGGAGATAGGCGATAAAAATTGCGCAGCCGACGGCGATAAGGATGCCTATTGCAAGGTCCGATTTCGGATCGATTATC
>JABGRG010000149.1 GCA_018648445.1 Rhodospirillales bacterium
CCCCGCCGATGGCTCCCGCCGTAAGCAGGAACGTGAAGATGCCCGCTTCGTCCGCGCCCTCGCAAAATCTCTCGAAGTAAGAGCCCACCGCCGGAATGATCCCCGCCGCCCCATTGGTGGGCGCGGTTACGACGCGGCCACCGGCGGCATTTTCCTCATTCACCGCGATGGCGAAAAGATTGACCCAATCGAGCACTTCGAGCGGTCCGGAGCGGTCATGGCGCACGCGGTCGCGCAAGGTCTTGTGAATGGTTCCGGCCCGCCTGGGCACGCCCAGCGGGCCTGGCAATTGCCCTTCGGCGGACATGCCGCGCCGGATGCCATCGCTCATGACCCGCCAGATGCGGCGCAAGCCTTCGAAAATCTCGTCCTCGGAACGCAATGCCCGTTCGTTGGCCAGCGCAATTTCGGCAACCGACTTTTCCGCTTTTTCGCCCATGGCCAGCAAATCGGCGGAACTTTTGAACGGATAGGGAAATTGGACGGGCGGAACGGCGCTTTCTTCCTCGTCCACTTCGTCTTCGCCGACGATGAAGCCGCCCCCGATGGAATAATAGATGGCCGTTTGCTGACACGATCCGTCCGCACCGAAGGCCGAAAACCGCATGCCATTGACATGGCGGGGCAACAACTCGTTCCCGCGCATGACGATATCGGTCTCGGCACTAAAGGAAACGGATGCGCCACCGCCCAGCGGCAGGGTTCCGGTGGCACGAACAAGCGCCACGATACGCGCCACGTCATCGGGATCGACGGTCTCGGGCGCCGCCCCGGCAAGGCCCAGAATTAACGCCGTGTCGGTTCCGTGCCCCAACCCGGTCAACGCCAGGGAACCGAATAGTTCAATGGCGACGCGCCGGACCTCGCCCCCGTTCCCGGTTTCTGTAACAGAGCTCACAAACCGCGCGGCCGCCTTCATGGGGCCGACGGTGTGCGAACTGGATGGTCCGATACCGATCTTGAATATGTCGAACAGGCTGATGGTCATTATTCGTGCTCTTCGCGTCGGTTTTCCACGAGGGCCCGATTATACGCCGCAAAAACGTCACGTTCATGAACGCATCCGTGGAAAATCAGGGAATCGATGGAATCGACAACGGCGATTCGCTGCTCGCCGCAATTGCTGAAAACCTCCATGGCGTGCTCCAGGTCATCGGTAATGGCAATGACGTGTGGATGAAGCCGCGCCACATCGCTGGCCGTGACCAAATCATCGACGTCCTCATCAAAGGCGAAACCGGCCAGATCGGACAGTGTGATGGTGCCGACAAGCGCGTCGTCATCGTCAACCACGAAAATTTCGCCGCCCGGCGCACCGGGCAAGAGTTTCCTTATTTCGGGCAGGCGGACCTCGGGACCGATACGCGCGCATTCAATGACCATGACATCGCGCACCCGTAAATCGCGCAACAAAGCGCTCTCGAAACCGCTGCGAAGGTCGAGCCCCCGTCTCGCCAACTGCCACGTGAAGAAACTATGGCCGGTTATTTGTTTGGTGACGATAGACGAAATGACCACGGCCACCATCACAGCCACGGTCAGGCCGTAATCGCTGGTCATCTCGAAGATGATCAGGGTGGTCGAAATGGGCGCGCCCAGAATGGCGGCGGCGACCGCTCCCATGCCGACCACGGTATAGATATCCGCCCCCGACGACAGGCCGTGAAACACGTTCGTCACGGCAACGCCGTATACCCCGCCCAGCATGGCCCCGATACAAAGCGCCGCGCTGAAGATGCCGCCGCCGAAACCAAAGCCGATACTGATGGTCGTCGCCACCAGCTTGCCGATGAAAGCCGCCAGCAATATAGCCCAGGGAAGCGCCTCTTTCAGGGCGTCGTCGGTGACGCCGTACCCAAGGCCCAGAACATGGGGAATGAAAATAGCGATGCCGCCGACCAGAAACCCGCCGACACCCGGACGCAGCCAAACGGGGCCGGGAACCTTCGCCGACACTTTGCCCGCCGCCGTGACGCCGTACATTACCCCGATCGCGCTGAACGCGGCCAGCAGGCCCAGAATCGCGAAAGCGGGCATCTCGACAAACGAAACGCCAACGTGCTGGGTAATGATGAAGGCCGGAAAATCACCGAAATAGGCGTGCGAAACCATCGTTCCGACGACGCTCGATATAACAATTGGGGCAAACGCGCTAAGTCCGTAGTGGCCGATAATCACCTCGTTGGCGAATAAAGCGCCGGCAATGGGCGCATTAAACGAAGCGGCCACCGCAGCGGCCACACCGCAGCCCATGAGCGTGCGCGATAGCGAGCGCGTCAAATGCAGAACTTTGGCCAGATAACCGCCCAGCGACGCGCCCAGATGCACGGCCGGACCTTCGCGCCCGACCGACGCGCCGACGCCGATGGACAGGCAATCGATGATCGCCGTCTTGAGGCCGCGCCGCAAGGACATGCGCCCGCTTCGCAGGGCCGTGGCGGCAATGACGTCGGCCACCGTGGAGGCCCGTTTACGGCGCAGGAAGTACTGAAACAAAAGCCCAACCAGAAGGCCGCCCACCGTGGGCGCCAATAAAACCCACCACCACGGCAGGGTCGCCACATGTTCGTACAGGCGCTCGCTGCCCGTTCCGTAAAAGACCGACTGAACCTGCGAGATGCCTTCGCGAAAGACAATAATCGCGCCGCCCGAGCAAGCGCCCACGAAAACGGCCAGAACCGCCAGGATCAACTGGTCGTTCCGCAGAACCCGCCGCGCCCGCATCAGGACCCGGCTTATGGTAATCCGCTCACTCGCCATGACACCGATTATTTGGTTGCTCGTCGTGAAGAAATGAATACGAGGAAACACCCCTTGCGTCAAACAACGGTCCCAATGGCCGAAGAACGTTGCAGCCGCCTTTGCGCCTGTGTCATAAGCGCAGGCGAAAGCGTGTGTAACTTCGGCGAAAATCGATGAGCGACGAAAAAGACGAAAAAACCGCGGTTCCGGAACTTGCCGTGGTCGTTCCTGTTCATAACGAGGCCGATAACGTCGCCTCGCTGATCGGCGAAATCCGCGCCGCGCTGGATGGCGTCTTCGACTACGAAATCGTCTATGTGGACGATTGCAGCGATGATGAAACGCCCGCAACGCTGAGTGAGATCGGTGCTGAATGTGATCGGCTGCGGGTCCTGCGGCACAAAAAACGCGCTGGCCAAAGTGCGGCCATTTCCACCGGCATTCGTGGGGCGCACGCCCCCATCATCGCCACACTTGACGGCGACGGGCAGAATGATCCCGCCGACATCCCGGCGCTGGTGGAAAAACTGCGCCGGTCGGTCCATCCCGAACGTCTTCTGGTCGCCGGACACCGCGCCAAACGGCGTGATACCGTAATCAAGCGCGCCTCATCTCGCATCGCCAACGGTGTGCGGCGCAATCTGCTGGGTGATGGCACGCCCGATACCGGCTGCGGCCTGAAGGTTTTCAGCCGCGAGGCATTTTTGGCCATGCCCGGTTTTGATCACATGCACCGGTTCCTGCCAGCGTTGATGCTGCGCCACGGTGGTCGCGTGACATCGGTGGAGGTCAATCACCGGCATCGGGCAGCGGGCAAGACCAAGTACGGCGTCTTCGACCGATTGTGGGTGGGCATCACCGATATTCTGGGGGTCATGTGGCTGCAGCGCCGAAGCATCAATGCCGAATTTGAAGAGACCGACCCCGGCGAACAAGGAAACGAGGATTGACCTCGCCTAGCTTCCGGTCGCGGTTTATCCGCCTGGGCCTTCGCGGTCTCGTGATGATTACGGTTTTCGTTCTCGTCGGCCTGATCTTACGCGAGGTCGAGCAGGGCTCGCTGCTAAGTTCCCAATGGATCGACGCGGAAGTGAGCAGTCGCGGGCTGACCGGCAAGCTCGTATTCCTGGCTGCCGCCACCGTGTTTACGGCGTTCGGCTTGCCCCGTCAGGTGGTTTGTTTCCTGGGTGGATACGCTTTCGGATTTGTCGGCGGAACGGCCCTGGCCCTGGGCGCGACGGTCATGGGGTGCGCGTGTGCGGCGCTGTTCGCCCGCTTTATGGGCCGTGATCTGGTAGCGGCCCGGCTGCCCGAGCGCATTCGCGCCGCCGATGTATTCCTGCTTAATCACCCGTTTTCGCTGACCCTGCTCATCCGTCTTCTGCCGGTGGGCAGCAATCTGGCGACAAATCTGGTGGCCGGACTTTCCAGCGCCAATCTGTGGCCCTTTTTGGCGGCTTCCGCCTTGGGCCATCTGCCGCAATCGGTGGTGTTCGCCCTGATCGGCAGTGGCATTAACGTGGACCCCGAAATCCGTATTACGCTGGGCGTCGTGCTGTTCGTCGTATCCATGCTGATCGGCATGTGGCTCTATATACGCTTTCGCCGCGACGGCGCGTTCACGGCGGCGCTGGCGGCGGTTGTCGGGGACGAAAACGGCCATGCGAGCTGAGCGCAGCACCCTGTTGTGGATCGGGCTTTGGCTCGGCGTGGTGGCCGCCGCTTTGATTGCGCGACCGCTCATGCCCATGGACGAAACGCGTTATCTGGCGGTGGCGTGGGAAATGTGGCTGGGCGGCGATTTTCTGGTTCCGCATCTGAACGGCGAAACCTACAGCCACAAACCGCCGCTTCTTTTCTGGTTGATCAACGCGGGCTGGGCGATATTCGGTGTGAACGACTGGTGGCCCCGTCTGGTGGCTCCGCTTTTCGGGCTGGGAACCCTGTTTATGACCGCACGGCTGGCCGGAAGACTTTGGCCGGACCGGCCCGACGTGGCGCGGCTGGCCCCGTTCATCGTCATGGGCAGCCTTTTCTTTACGATTTTCACCACGCTGACCATGTTCGACATGATCCTGGCTTTTTTCTCGGTGCTGGGCCTGTGCGGCATACTGACGGCCTGGCGGGGCGACTATCGGCTGGGCTTCGCCGTGCTGGCCGTCGCCATCGGGCTGGGCGTTCTGGCCAAGGGACCGGCCATTCTTTTGCATACGCTGACGGTTGCTGCTTTGGCTCCGCTTTGGGGCCCCAAACTGAGCACCGCGAAAACGAACTGGGCCAAGTGGTATGGCGGAACCATTGGTGCGGTTTTGCTGGGCGCAGCCATCGGGCTCGCGTGGGCGATACCGGCCGCCAAGGCGGGCGGACCGGCCTACGCAGAAGCCATTTTCTGGGGACAATCGGCGGGCCGCATGGTCAACTCCTTCGCCCACGGGCGACCCTGGTGGTGGTTCATAGCCGCGCTGCCGGTCATGGTCCTGCCGTGGGCGATATGGCCGACGCTGTGGAAGGCGTTGCCGGGCGCAAAATCGGCAATTTCATCGGGGGCCGGGCGTTTCTGCGCGTCATGGTTCGTGCCCGCCTTCATCGTCTTTTCGGCGATCAGCGGCAAACAGCCCCACTACCTGCTTCCCGAATTTCCGGCGCTGGCGCTCTTCGCCGCATTCCTTTTGACCCATCTGCCCGACCCGTGCAAACGCCCGCGCCTTACCATGGCATTACCCGCCGCCTTGTTCGTTCTTGTGGGCGCCGCTGTCGCGAGCGCGCCGTTCCTTCCCGTTTCGCTTCCCTTTGTGGTCGAAGGACTTCAACCGATTGGCGGCATTGTGTTGATCGTGGCCACACTGGTCATCGTCGCATCGGCCCGCCCCGGCATCCACCTAGCCGTTTCGAACCTGACGGCACTGTCGGCGGCAGCCATCGTGGCCGCGCATCTGGCGGCGGGTCCGGTCCTGACCGAAGTCTACGACGTTTCCCCGGTCGCCAAAAAACTGGCAAGCTGGCAAAAGGCGGGGCACCCCATCGCCCATTACGGCAAGTATCACGGGCAGTTCCAGTTTCCGGGACGGTTGCGCGAACCGGTGGCTGTGATTGGCGATGGCAATGCCGCCGACTGGCTGGCGCAGAACCCGACCGGCAAGATTGTCACCTATCACCGAAACGAGCCCACCGGCGCGACCCCCGAAATAGCTCGCCGGTTTCGCGGCAAGTGGATGATCGTCTGGGATGCCGCCACGGCCACCGAAGACCCCGATATCCTCAAAAGGCGATAATTCTTTCACGATATTCGCCTTTTTTCCGCCGTCGCCCTTGACTTAGCAAGCGAATCTCCATAGATCGTTGGCACTCGTTCGGGGAGAGTGCTAACACCCCCCGGATTTTTGTTTTTGGCCAGTGGGTTGTCCATTGGTTTACTGGTGGATTGACCACTGGTTTGTTGGAGGAAATTGCAAATGAAATTCAGGCCGCTGCATGATCGCGTGCTGGTTCGGCGTGTTGAGTCGGACGAAAAAACGGCGGGAGGGATCATCATCCCCGATTCCGCCAAGGAAAAGCCCATGGAAGGCGAAATCATCGCCGTCGGTTCGGGTGCCCGCAGTGAAGACGGCAAGGTCGTTCCCCTTGATGTCAAGGCAGGCGACACCGTGCTGTTTGGGAAATGGTCCGGCACCGAAGTCAAAGTTGACGGTGAAGACCTGTTGATCATGAAAGAATCGGACCTTCTCGGCATCGTCGAGAAGTAGTTTCGCGGAAAAAAGGATAATATACGATGCCTGCAAAGGACGTAAAATTTGGTTCCGACGCTCGCGCCCGCATGATTGCCGGTGTGGACGTGCTGGCCGACACCGTTAAGGTGACGCTTGGCCCGAAAGGCCGCAATGTCGTGCTCGACAAAGCCTTCGGCGCGCCGCGCATTACCAAGGACGGCGTGACCGTCGCCAAGGAAATCGAACTTGCTGACAAGTTCGAAAACATGGGTGCCCAGATGGTTCGCGAAGTCGCAAACCGCACCAGTGACGAAGCTGGCGACGGCACCACCACCGCCACCGTTCTGGCTCAGGCTGTCGTCCGCGAGGGCGCCAAGGCCGTGGCCGCCGGTATGAACCCCATGGACCTGCGCCGCGGCATCGACTTAGCTGTCGCCGCCGTTGTCGCTCAGCTCAAGAAGCGCTCCAGCAAGGTTTCCACCAGCGAAGAAGTTGCCCAGGTCGGCACCATCTCCGCCAACGGTGAAACCGAAATCGGTTCGATGATCGCCGAAGCCATGGAAAAGGTCGGCAACGAGGGCGTCATCACGGTTGAGGAAGCCAAAAGCCTGCACAGCGAACTCGAAGTCGTCGAGGGCATGCAGTTTGATCGCGGTTACACTTCGCCGTACTTCATCACGAATGCGGAAAAGATGACCTGCGAGATGGAGAACCCCTACATCCTGATCCACGAGAAAAAGCTGACCAGCCTGCAGCCGCTGCTGCCGGTTCTGGAAGCCGTGGTTCAGGGCGGGCGTCCGCTCCTGATCATCGCCGAGGACATCGAGGGCGAAGCCCTTGCCACCCTCGTCGTCAACAAGCTGCGTGGCGGTCTCAAGGTTGCC
>JABGRG010000018.1 GCA_018648445.1 Rhodospirillales bacterium
CCAGGACCATTGACGCGGGACGCTTGAACTCGCGCTCTTCGGGTGTGGAGGCCGGTTTCAGATGAGTGATCCATACCGCGCCGTCCGTGGTCGCCCGGCAAATTGCATGGTGACGCCGCCCAATGATGTCGCCGGGCGCGCCTGTCAGGCCGGTTTCGGCATGGGCGTCGAAAAGCGCATATCTTTTTTCGCCGATTTCGTCGTCAACGCCAGGAAATCCGTCCGCCGCGCGGATTTTACGCAAAACCGTCCGCGTGTCGTCCCCCGCCCAGTCGATGGCGCGCTCATCCTGCGTTACCAGAGGTCGGTATGCGACGCTCAAATCCTGGGGCTCCGGCATAAAACCGCCCGCCTCCATCTCGCCAATGGCCGCAAGTACGGCTTTCAACGCCGCCTGCGTCACCTCGCGGCGATACAAGCTGCTTTTGGTGGCGTCGCGCATTGTGAAGCGCCCGCCCGCCCATATGTCACCGGCATCCATTTCGGCGTTGGCCTGAAGGACGGTTACACCCCAGTTGGTTTCGCCCGTCACGATCGCCCAATCCAGGGCGGACGGGCCGCGATCCCCCTTAATGCCGGGATGAACGATCAGGCAGATGGTATTTCGCCAGATGTCCTCGGGGATGGCGCGGCGAAGATAGGGCGCGATGATCAGATCGGGGCAAAACAGGGATACGGCTTCGCGGGTAACGGCGTCGTTGATGTCAAATTCGATGGCCACATCGTGGCCGCGCTCGGTCAGTTCAACGAAAAGACGCTGCGTCAGGCTGTTAAAAGCATGGGTAAGAAATAAAACCCGCATCAGCAGATGCGCGGCAACTGTTCACCGGCAAGCCAATCGACAATACGCATTCCGCCGAACGTGGTTTCCATTTGAACGAAATTGCGCGAATCCTCGATCACCTCGCCAATGATGGCAGCGTTTTCGCCCAGCGGATGGGCCTGCATGGCGGCAAGAAGGTTTTCGGCATCCCCGGCGGCGCAAAAGGCGACCAGCTTCCCCTCGTTGGCCACATACATTGGATCGAGGCCCAAAAGTTCGCACGCCCCGTGGACTTCCGGGCGAACGGGAATATTCGCTTCGCGCACTTTGACGCCGACACCGGACTGCAATGCGATCTCGTTGAGCACGGCGGCCAGCCCGCCCCGCGTGGGGTCACGCAGCACATGGATCGCGGGCGCGGCCTCGATCATGTTCTCGACCAGACCGTTCAGAGAGGCGCAATCCGACTGGATTTCGGTCTCAAACGTCAAATTTTCGCGCTTTGACATGATGGCCACCCCATGATCGCCCATGGTGCCGCTCACCAGAATTTTGTCGCCCGGCCTGGCCTGGTCGGCGGAAACCTCAACGCCTTCGGCAACCACTCCGACGCCCGTGGTGGTGATGAAAATTCCGTCGCCACTTCCCTTTTCAACGACTTTGGTATCGCCGGTCACGATCATGACACCTGCTTCGCGGGCGGCAGCGGCCATGGATTGGACGATTTTTTTCAGGTCGGACAGTGGAAAACCTTCTTCGAGGATCATCCCGACCGAAAGATAAAGCGGCTTGGCTCCGGCCATGGCCACGTCATTTACGGTCCCGTGCACCGCCAGCGAGCCAATATTTCCACCCGGAAAAAAATGAGGCGAGATGACAAAACCATCGGTCGTCATGGCCATGCGGCCCGCCGGCACTTCGAATACGGCCTGGTCGTTGCGTTGGGAAAGCAGGCTGTTGTCGAACTCCTTTTCAAACAACTCCTCAATCAACTGAGCCATGGCGCGGCCGCCGCTGCCGTGGGTAAGGTCAACCCGCCTGCTTTTGAAATCTATGGGGCGGATATGGGGTTTGCGGGATTGCGTCATGGGTTTGCAGCTTTCCAGTTCTAAACAACGGCGCCGAACATAACGTTGATGGCAGATATTGCACGGTCTTTTTCCCTGCCAGCTGTATCCGTTTCCCCTGGGCCGACAAAACTCTTTCTTTTCGCGCCCGCAACACAAATGTATGATCCTATTTCGCAAATCGGAGCGAAATTTGAGGAACTTCGATTAAAGAAGAAACTCGAAAACGGCTATTTGGCTTATGAAATTTATTCCAATCAGAGTGGCCGCGCTTTACGCGGTCTTCGCAATATTGTGGATCACCGTATCGGACCAAGCGGTTGATTTTCTGTTCCCCGACCACGTCACGCTTGTCCAAACCTTCAAGGGTTGGCTTTTTGTCGGAATTACGACCGGCCTTTTGTTCCTTGTTCTGAGCGCCGAGCTCAGGCGCCGCTATTCGGTCGAGGCGGAACTGCGGAAAAGTGAGGAGAGATTTCGGATTATCACCGAAACTTCGCCAGTCGCAATTTTCATCATTCGGCAAGGAGACGGTGAAGTCCGATTTTGCAACAAGGCGGCCGGCGAATTGCTAGGCGAAAATCCAACGGAGATCGTCGGCCGGTATTTTGATGAATTCGAGGCCAGGCAAAGTGACCGCCGCAGTATTCCCAAAGCCAGGACCGCCGAGGGACGGCTTAGGGATTTCGAGGGGGTTATTCGGCGATCGGACGGCACGCATCGTTCGATCCTGGCCTCGCTTCAACGCATGGAACTTGACGGGGAACAGGTGTTGTTGACGGCCGTTGTCGATATTACGGAACATACCGCCGCCAATGATGCGCTTCACGCCCTTCAAACCCAACTTGCCCATGTCTCGCGTTTAAGCGCCATGGGCGAGATGGCGGCAGAATTCGCACACGAGCTCAACCAGCCGCTCACTGCCATTTCCAATTACGCCAGCGGTTCAATACGGCTGATCGAAAAAAACCGGATGGCGCCCGACGAGGTCGGCAAAGCGTTTCAGTTCATATTCGATCAGACGCAGCGGGCCGGGGAAATCATTCGCCGCATTCGTGGATTTGCGCGCAAAGACGATCCTGAATTGGAGCCGACCGACGTTAACTCGGCAATCCGCGACGCCGTTGGCATTTTAAGGGCCAATGCCACGGGGATCGGTGTCGAAATTGCCCTCGATTTAACAGCAACACCGCCGCCGGTCTCGGCAAACCCCATCCAGATTCAACAGGTCATTCTTAATCTGGCGCGAAACGCGGTTGAATCCATGGCCGAAACCGGTGGATTGCGACAATTGACCATCGCAACCAGCGAAGCAAAAGAAAGCGGAATTGAAATCTCGGTTCGCGACAACGGTCCGGGCATGAGCGCCGAGGTGCGGGATCAATTGTTCGACCCGTTTTTCTCGACAAAACCCGACGGCCTCGGCATGGGATTGCCCATCTGCCGGACAATCGTGAAATCTTATGGCGGGGAGCTCAGCGTGTTATCGGAAGAAGGTTCGGGAACGACATTTAGCTTCACGCTTCCGGTCGCCGACGTCGATCAACCGGTTGACGATTAAGGTTCCTGGCGGAACCGGCCAAAGGTGTAGTAGGCCGCGCATGCACCTTCCGACGATACCATGCACGACCCCATGGGCGTTTCGGGCGTGCAGACGGTTCCGAAAATCTTGCAGTCCGTCGGTTTTTTGACACCGCGAAGAATGGCGCCGCATTCGCAGGCCTTGTTTTCCTTGCCCACGCTACTTGAAACCTGAAACCGTTTCTCGGCATCGAATTCCGCGAATTCTTCCTTTATGCGCAGCGCGCTGTAGGGGACCAGACCGAGCCCGCGCCATTCAAAGGCGGCGCGCAGCTCGAACACTTCGGCGACGAGGGCCTGAGCCTTCACGTTCCCCTCGCGCGTAACCACGCGGGTGTATTCGTTTTCCACCTCGGCGCGGCCGTCGTTCATTTGCCGGACAAGCATGAGAACCGCCTGCATGACGTCCAGCGGCTCAAACCCGGCAATGACCACGGGCCGCTGGTATTCCTCGGCGAAAAACTCGAACGGCTGGCTGCCGATGACGGCGCTGACGTGGGCGGGACCAATAAATCCATCCAGCGCAACGGTTCCCAGGTTTCGAACCTCGGGACTTTCCAGAATATTGGTGATTGCCGCCGGGGTCAGAACGTGATTGCAAAAGACACTGAAATTCGTAAATCCCTGGGCCTTGGCGGACTTAAGCGCGACCGCCGTGGGCGGCGTTGTCGTCTCGAACCCGATGGCGAAAAAGACGACCTCGCGTTTCGGATTTTCAGCGGCAATGGTCAGTGCATCCAGACACGAATACACCATGCGCACGTCCGCCCCCTCGGCCTTGGCGCGAAGCAGGCTCATGCCGTTGGACCCCGGAACCCGCAAAAGGTCGCCGTAGGTGCACAGGATTACGTCGTTGTCGCAGGCCAGTTCGACGGCGTTGTCTATGCGCCCCACGGGCAGCACACAAACCGGGCAGCCGGGACCGTGAACCAGATGGACGTTGGCGGGCAGAAAGTCCTGAACGCCGTAGCGAAAGATGGCGTGCGTGTGACCGCCGCAAAATTCCATGATGTAATAGTCGCGACCGGCGCGCGCCGCTTCGGCAATGCTGGCGGCGAGGTTGCGGGCCAGGTCGCGATCACGAAATTCATCTACGAACTTCAATTCTTGTCCGCCTCTTCGACCAGGGCGGCCATCTCGGCGAACAGATCAAGGGTGATTTTGGCTTCCTCGGGGTCCAGCTTTGAGAGCGCAAATCCCGTATGAACGATCACATAGTCACCGACCTCGACCCCATCCAGCAGCGACACGGATACGTCCTTGCGAACGCCGCCCATGTCAACGGTGGCCAGTTCCTGATCGTCAATCGAGATCACTTCGGCAGGGATAGCGAGGCACATTTTCTTTATTCTCCGTTCAACTTAAGCCCGGCGGCCCAAGCCTGTCCTAAACTGATGGCACCGTCTCCGGGTGTGATAGCGGTTGCTACGCGCGGTGTCAGGCCTTTTCTTTCCAGAGCATCCGCAAGTCCTTCGCGCACCACGGCGTTAAGGAAGCAACCACCGCAAAAGGCGATATCCCGGATACCGCTGGATTGCGCGGCGCGTTCGGCCCAATCGGTCAACGCCGCGACCAGAGTACCATGAAACAGATCGGCACCCGCTGGGGCCTCCATATGGGTCAAGCTGTCCATAACCGGCAAAAGGCCGAGAACTCCGTCATCGATGCGCCAACCGTCAGGTTGGATTTGGGGATGGGTAACCATCCTTTCCAACAACATCGGAGCTTCGCCTTCGAATTCCGCCACCAGTTTGACGCCCAACAGCCCGCAAGCGGCGTCGAACAGCCGCCCCGCACTTGATGTTTCAGGGCAGTTGACGCTACGCGCCAACATGGTCGCGATCACGCCCGATCCGTCAATTTCGGCAAATTTCGTGGAAATTTCGTCGTTGCGGCCCAAAGCGTGCAGGACGGCAGCCCCCATTCGCCAGGGCTGGCGGGCCGCCGCATCGCCACCGGGCTGCTTCAACAATGCCAGATGCCCCAGGCGTTCGAACCCTTGCGCATCGACGCGAAGCAACTCGCCACCCCACGACTGGTTTTCCGGCCCCAGTCCGAAGCCGTCCAGCGACAGGCCCAAAATCGGCCCCTCAAGGCCGTGTTCGGCCATGATCGCCGCCACATGGGCGTGGTGGTGCTGAACCGGGATCGTTTGCAGTCCCATGGCCAGCGCATAACGGCTGCTGTGGAAATCGGGGTGAAGGTCGTGGGCGACGGCAACGGGTTCAATGCCGGTTTGGTGACTGATTTGCGTGACCAGTTCCTCGAACCGGTAAACCGCGTCCACGGTATCCAGGTTGCCGACATCGTGGGAAACGAACGCCTTTTTTCCCGACGCAACGCAAACGGTGTTCTTGAGAAACGCGCCGACGCCTAGAACGGGCGGTACGTCCCTTGGCAAATCAAACTCCAGGGCGATAAGGTCTTGGCGCATGAAAATCTCGGCTAGTTCGCCCGGTTTTTGGCGGCAATGGTTGCGTCGCGCCTTGCGCTCAGCCATTCGTACCATTCGTCCAGACCGTCGCCCGCCGTCGCCGAAAGTTGCAGAATGCGGATGTCGGGATTGACCTGCTTGGCGTAGGCCATGCAACGCTCCACATCGAAGGACAGATAGGGCAACAAATCGACCTTGTTGAGGATCATCAGGTCGGCCTCAAAGAACATGTCCGGGTATTTCAGCGGCTTATCCTCACCCTCGGTCACCGAGAGAACGACGATCTTATGCGCTTCGCCCAGATCAAAAGCCGACGGACAAATGAGATTGCCGACGTTCTCGATGAAAAGCACGCTTTCGGCGTCCGGATCCAGATGCTCCAGCGCGTGGCCCACCATATGGGCGTCCAGATGACAGCCCTTGCCGGTATTGACCTGGGTGGCCGCCGCCCCCGTCGCACGGATGCGCTCGGCATCGTTTTCGGTTTGCTGGTCCCCTTCAACCACTGAAAACGGGAACTTTTCCTTCATGTCGGTGATGGTTCGGGCCAGCAGGGTGGTTTTTCCCGAGCCCGGGCTGGACACGAAATTCACCGTGAAGATTCCGCGATCTTTCAGGAAGCGCCGGTTGGCGTCCGCGTGGCGGTTGTTGACGCTGAGGATATCCTGTTCGATCTTCACCACACGCGCCGTACTCAGATCGGCGTCATGCGTCACGCCCATGGTGCTCGCATGTTCATGCGAATGCCCGTGGTCATGGTCGTGGGAATGCCCGTGCCCGTGCGAATGACCGTGATCGTGATCATGGTCATGGTCATGGTCATGATCGTGATCATGTCCGTCGTGGGAATGAACGTGGCCCGGCTGTCCGCAGCCGCATGTCAAACACATCAGTCGACCTCCAATTCCTGAATTCTAAGCGCGTCCCCGGCCCGCAACTCTATATCGACGCCATTGCATTGCGGACACGGCCCGAAGCGTTCCTTGACCGGCACAAGGTCCTCGCATTTGCGACACCACGCCTCGCCTTTGGTGCGAACGATGATCAGTTCCGCGCCGTCTGCCAGGGTTCCACGGGTAATGGCGTCAAAACACATTTCCATGGATTCCGGAACGGCGGTAGAAAGTTCGCCAACCTCCAGGGTTACGCTGTTGACCTTGCTATAGTTTTGAATCTCGGCCTGCTCTTGCAAAATCTTTAAGACGCCTTGGCAAAGTGACATCTCGTGCATGGCAGACCTTTCAAAAGACCGCTTCGACGGCCAACAAGGGCCGGGAAAAAAACGCCTAAACGCCCCAAAATGCAAGGAAAAACGTTATTCGGTCTGATGTTCCATATCGCCCAAGATCATCTGTGTGAGCGTATCCAGCGCGCCTTCGACTTCGGGGGACAACTCCTGGCCGTATGAAAAGTCTTTTCCCTCAATTCCGTAGACGCCCATCTTTGGCGGCAGACTTTTTAGAACACGCGCCATTTCGATGGCCTCGGCCACCGAAAATTGATGACTGGAATAATTAAATAGGCCGCTGGGAACCTCGGTGCAATTGGCGTCGAATTTATGGATGGTCCCGGCGGGCGCGCCCGAACGGGCCGCATCAATGACGATCACATGATCGGCATCCTCCCACGCTTGCATCAATTCGGTGCCGTCGCCGCTTAGCTCGACCACGTCCAAACCGTGTTCGCGCAGGCGATCAGCCACCGCCGGCCCGGCCCCGTCATCGCTGCGGAAGCGGTTGCCAACTCCGATAACCAAAGTTCGAGAAGCCGTCGCGCTACTCCCTGTCGATCGAGAAGTTGAGGAAGTGGGTCGCGCACGAGATGCAGGGATCGTAGTTACGGATCGTCTGCTCACAACGCCATTTCAAATCCTCGTCCGATAAATGAAGGTTGCCCTGAACGACGCCGCGCAAATCGCGCTCGATCTGCGGCTGATTTTGCGACGTGGGCGCCTGAATGCGCGCACTCACGATACGGCCTTCCTTGTCCAGCTCGTAGCGGTGCAGACAAATGCCGCGCGGCGCTTCCGTGCAGCCTGCGCCAATGCCCGGCCCCGGCTTAACCGTTACGCACGAAGCATCCGGAACCTCGTAAGCTTCGGCGAGACGCAAGGCTTCCTCCAACGCATAGACGGTCTCGACCATGCGCACGAGGATGCTTTGGTAAAGGTTGTTGCACTTCTTGCCCAACCCGCATTCCTTGGCCACGCTTTTGGCCAGTTTGGACAGTTGAGCATAGTTGTTGTTGTAGCGCGCGTTCGGCCCCGTGTAGTAGACGCTGCCGTCGGTCATCATGCCATGAAGCGCGTTGGAATGGGCAACGTGAGATTCCACAAAATGATCCGGGAAATCGGCAACCGCGATATCAAGCCCGCGGTTGGATACGATGCGCCCCTCGTGGATGGCATATTCGTCCGGGTGGCGCAGCGAAACGCACAGGTAATCGTCCTCGTAATCGGGGAAATCGAACCCGCCGAAAACCTTGCCTACGCCAATGGCCGCATCGATTGCCCATTTCAGGGGTTCGATCAGGGAACGAACGCTTTCCTTGCTCGGCACCTTGTAAAAGCCGCCGACTTTCATGTTGATGGGATGGGCCGCACGACCGCCGATAACCTCCAGAATGGTGTTGCCCAGCTTCTTCAATTGAAGCGCGGTTTCGACAATCTCGGGATCGTCTTTGGCCAGTTGCAGCGAATCCTGAAGGCCCAGGAAATCCGGCGCGTGCAGCATGGCTGCGTGCAGGACATGGCTTTCGATCCACTCGCCACAGTAAATCAGGCGGCGAAGATCGCGCAGTGTTCCCGTGACTTGGATTCCCAGCGCCTGTTCCATGGCCTGAGAGGAACCCATCTGATAGGCCAGCGGACAAATGCCGCAAATCCGGGCGGTAATATCGGGGGCTTCGCTGTAAATACGCCCTTGAAGGAAGGCTTCGAAAAAGCGCGGCGGCTCGAAGATACGAAAACGGATATCCTCGATCACGTCGTCCTTCACGCGGACATAAAGCGCGCCTTCGCCTTCAACACGGGCAAGGGCATCGACCTTGATGTTTCGCGCGGACGAAACCGCTTTTTTACCCGCCTTGGACTTGGCGCTTCCCTTTTTTTTCGCAGCAACCATCGACTTGCCCTTACTCATGAGCCTCGCTCTCCTTGCGGAAAGCGCTTGCATTGGCGTTGTACGACCGGAACAGGTGCTTGATGGATCTTTCGTCCATATCCATTCCGGCGAACCACTTCCCGAGGCTTTCGGTGTTCGGGGTTTCCTTCGGGCCGAAGCATCCGTAGCAGCCGCGCGTGAACGACGGGCACAGGTTGCCGCATCCGGCCTGGGTTACCGGGCCGAGACAGGGCGTTCCATGCGCGACCATGACGCACACCGAACCCTGACGCTTGCACTCGATGCACTGGGCATAAGGTGGAATATTGGGTTTGCGGCCATTGAGCAGCGCGTTGATCGCCTCGAGAAGCTGATTTTTGTTGATGGGGCAGCCGCGCAGCTCGAAATCCACATCCACATGGTCGCGAATGGCGGTCGAGGTCGAAAGCGTCTCGATGTATTCCGGGTTCGAGTAAACGGCGTCGATAACCCCGTCCACGTCCTTGAAATTTTTCAGGGCCTGGATGCCGCCCGCCGTCGCGCACGCGCCGATGGTGATCAGGAACTTGCTTTGTTTGCGCACCTTGCGGATGCGATCGGCTTCTTCGGGCGTGGTGACCGATCCTTCGACCAGCGAGACGTCGTAAGGTCCCGGAAGTTCGGCCCGTGTCGCCTCAAGGAAGTAAGCGATATCAACCGCACCGGCCACCGTAAGAAGTTCATCCTCGCAGCTTAGAAGCTGTAACTGGCACCCGTCGCACGACGAGAACTTCCAAACCGCCAGCTTCGGTTTTTTCTGCACCGCCATTATCAGAGCTCCTGGATCACGAAACGATCAGCGACCGCATCGAACGGAAACACCGGGCCGTCCTTGCAGACGAAATCCCCACCCAATTGGCAATGGCCGCAAAAACCGATGCCGCACTTCATGTTGCGTTCCAGCGACACATGAATGTCTTCTTGCGCGACGCCGCGTTCGACCAATGTGTCAACCGCGTAGCGCATCATCACCTCGGGTCCGCACACGAAAGCGACGGTATGATGGGGATCAAACCCGCCGCGACCGATCAGCTTGGTCACGACACCGACTTTGCCACCCCAACGGCCCGTGGCGTGGTCGACCGTTACATCGACCTGCATGTCAAACTGGCCGCGCCATTTTTCCAATTCCTTGCGAAACAGGATGTCCTCCGGCGTGCGCGCACCGTACATGATGCAGACGTTACCGTAGGCCTGACGATTGGCAAGGATTTGATAAATGGCGGGGCGCAACGGAGCCAGACCGATGCCGCCGGTAACGATAATGACATCGCTCCCCTCGGCTTCCTCGACCGGCCACGCGGTACCGAAGGGCCCGCGAACGCCAATGGTCTGGCCAACGCCCAACTTCCACATGGCGTTGGTGACATTGCCGACGGCCCGGGTCGTATGGACGATCTTGCTGTCATCGCCCGGGTCCCCGCTGATGCTAATGGGAATTTCGCCCACCCCGAACACATAGAGCATGTTGAACTGGCCGGGCAGGAATTTGAAACTCTTCCTTCTCTCGGCCGGAACAAGGTCAAGGGTGAACGTATCGCTTAGTTCTTTTTTGACCCGCTCGATCCGGAACGGAGCCGGGACCATCGGGTCGACGAGGGCAGCCATTTGGTTCATCTATTCTTTACCGATACCATAAAGATCCAGCATTTGCAGACGCGCATGGGCCAAACGTTCGGCAATGACCCTGACGAATCGCTTGTAGACGGCGTACCCGAGAGCCGGGTCGGCGTCGAGTTTGCCGCGCAGGCAGATCGCGTCGAAACTGACCAGACGGCTAAGCCGCGTGGCGCGGGCATCCCATTTCCAACGGAAAGGTGGGACAATCCACGACCAGCCCATCACGTCCCCGTCGTCGCAGCTTTGCAGAACGATGGAATCCCGTCCGGGAGCCCTGACTTCAAGGGCCACGGAACCGTGACGCACCATATAAAACTTGTCGGCGGGCTGTCCTTCGCGAAAGACGTACTGTCCTGCGTCGAAGCGCTCGTTGGCGGCGCAGCCTGCAATCAGTTCCAGTGCTTCGTCGTCCATCCCTTCAAAAAACGGATGGTCCCTGATCAGTTTATCAAGCCCAACTTCCTGCACCATTACTTCGCTCCCCCTTCGCTATCCCGGATCGCCCGGGCTTCTTCAGTGATATCAATCCCGACCGGGCACCAGGTGATGCAACGACCGCATCCGACACAGCCGGACTGTTCGAATTGATCAAACCACGAAGATAGCTTATGCGTCATCCATTGACGATAGCGTGACGCGCCTTCGCGACGAATGCTGCCGCCGTGGATGTAGCTGAAATCCATTGTGAAGCAAGAATCCCAGCGGCGGGTACGCACAGCGCTGGAACCGGTCAAATCGGTCGCGTCCTCGACCGTGTTACAAAAACAGGTCGGACAGACCATCGTGCAGTTGGCGCAACTGAGGCAACGCTTGGCGACTTCGTACCAGCGATTGTGTTCGAGGTTTCGCTTCAGCAACGGGCCGACGTCATCGACCATTTCGCGGCCCATTTTTGCGGCCGCCTTTTTGACCAAAGTATCGGCCTTGGCGATGTCACTGTCCTCGGCCGCGCTGCCTTTCAGCTTGGCCACGATCATTTGGCCGCGCGGCGAGCCCACTTCGACGACGAAGACATGGCGCGATTTTTCTGAAATTTCGGTCAGAGCCAGATCGAACCCGCCCGACGCCTTCGGTCCCGAATTCATCGACGCACAGAAACACGTTCCGCCGGCCTGCGTGCAGTTCACCGCAACGACGAACGCGGCGGCGCGGCGCGCCAGATAGCCCGGATCGGCAAACTCGCCGTTGTCGAACACGCGGTCATGGATTTGCAGCGCCTGAAGTTCGCACGGGCGTGCCCCGATGAACGCGTAGGCCGGAACCTCCGGCGTTTCCTCGACAATCCTGAACGCCTTTCCCTGCCGCCGGAATTCGCAGATTTTCTGGTCAGGCGGAAACAGGTAGCGCTTCCAGGAATGGGGGCCGACCACATAGTCGAAGTAAACCCCTTCGCGTCCCTTGACGAGCTTGTATTTTCCGCCGTCCTGTTCATCCTTCAATCCGACGGGAAGATCCGCCGACGAGGCAAGCTCGGCATATACAATCGCTCCATCCTCGAGCCTTGGTCCAACAACCTGGTATCCCTCGGCCGCCAATACGGCAATGAGTTTCTGGAGCCCTTTGTCGGCGTCAATGATGAACGCCTGATTGGTCGATTTGTTGGCCGTCATTTTCCCTTGGAATTCCCTTGGTGAGTCTGACTGGGCACCGTCGTCGCCGACGTGTTCTGTGCCAAGAGCGTATACCCTGCACAGGCCATTTGCATTAATATAGACCCGACGAATAGTAAACTCTTTTTTGTTGATCATGAAAACAATTATCAATAAACAAAAGAAATGAAGCACAAATACAATAGAATATAAATATGGGATGGTCTGCCCAACTTGTCATAGGTGAAGTAATCTCAATAATTACTGCGTTTCACCCATATGTTGTCCCAAAAACGGTTTTTTTTCAAACTTGCCAGTGCATGTTTGATTAGGTTTTTCTAATGTTTCATTTCGTCCGCCGTCTCGGTTATCATTTGGCGTGCGGCACTTCCCTCCCATTCTTTTCTTTTGTTCACAGTGCGAACATTTTTTTCACAGTGCGCAGAGACTTGGCTTTTTCACCATGTGAAAGCATTATCTAAAAAATGCCGGTCCGGAAGTGCGGGCAAGCCAACGATTTACAGATGGAAAAAAATGATGCGCGCAATTGAAATATCCGAACCGGGTGGGCCCGAGGTGCTGAAACCGACCACACGCGAACAACCAAAACCGGGTCCCGGAGAGGTGCTGATTCGTGTCGCGGCAGCGGGCGTGAACAGCCCCGATCTGAAACAACGGGCCGGCGCCTACCCGGCGCCCAAAGGTGCATCCGACCTGCCGGGTCTGGAGGTGTCGGGAACGGTCGAAGCGATGGACGCGGGTGTGACGGAATGGGTCATCGGCGACGCCGTATGCGCGCTTGTCAACGGTGGCGGATATGCCGAATTTTGCGCGGTTCCGGCGGGCCAGTGCCTGCCCGTTCCCACGACCCTGAATTTGGTCGAAGCCGCGGCCCTTCCCGAGACCTTTTTTACGGTGTGGAATAACGTGTTTTTGAGGGGCGGTTTGAAGGCTGGTGAATCGTTCCTGATTCACGGCGGTTCCGGCGGCATTGGAAGCGCCGCCATTCAGATCGCCAAGGCCATGGGAGCGACCGTTTTCGCGACCGCTTCAACGGACGAAAAATGCGACGCCTGCAAACGTCTGGGCGCGGACCGCGCCATCAATTACCGCACCGAAAATTTTGTTGAAATCGTCAAGGCCGAGACGCCCAACCGCGGCGTCGACGTTATTCTCGACATGATCGGCGGGGCCTACGTTCAGCGCAACATCAAGGCGCTTGCCGTTGAGGGACGATTGGTTCAAATCGCCTTCGACACGGGGGCGCAGGTTGATCTCAATCTGATGTCGATCCTGCTGAAACGTCTGACCCTGACGGGTTCCACCCTGCGTCCGCGCTCCGCCGAATTCAAGGCCGAGATCGCCAGGCAATTACGCAATCGTGTATGGCCGAAAATCGAAGCCGGAACCATCAAACCCGTCATCCACGCGGTCTTCCCGCTGGACGAAGCCGCCGACGCCCACCGCATGATGGAACAGGGCGGTCATATCGGAAAGATCGTGCTGGAGGTTTGACCTTCGTAAATTGGGGTGCGAAGGATTGTTTTTTGGCGTAAAACTGCGCCACTGAAAAAATCACAAATTTACCAATTGGGGAGAGGAAACTATGGAAAAGCCGGTCTATTACGCACCGACCGATTATGGCGACTACGCGTTTTCAGTGGCCGCCGCTGCCGTCAAATTCGGCGCAGGCGTTCTGGTCGAATTGGGCGGCGACGCGAAATCGCTGGGTCTCAAGCGGGTCGCGCTGTTCATGGACCCCAAGGTGCGCAATACTGAACCGGCGGCGGTGGCCGAAAAATCCCTGAAAGAAGCCGGTGTCGATTACGTCATTTACGATGAAATCAAGATCGAACCGACCGACCGCTCGTTCATGGAAGCCGCGGCGTTTGCCACCGAGGGAAATTTCGACGGCTTTGTCTCGCTGGGCGGCGGGTCGACCATGGACACGGCCAAGGCGGCCAACCTGTATTCCACCCACCCGGCGGATTTCCTGGCCTACGTCAATCTGCCCTACGGCGAATTCCGCCCCGCGCCCGGCCCGCTGAAACCCCATATCGCGTGTCCCACCACATCGGGAACCGGCAGTGAAACCACCAGCACGGCGGTCATGGACATCGTCGATCTGAAGGTCAAAACCGCGATCTCGCAAAAACTGATGAAACCGACACTGGCCCTGATCGACCCGACAACGGCGGAAAGCATGCCTGCCGGTGTCGTTGCGGCAACCGGTTTTGACGTGCTGACCCACGCCATCGAGAGCTACACCGCGCGCCCCTACACCACGCGGGCACGTCCGGCCACGCCCGACCAGCGGCCCGTGTTTCAGGGGGCCAACCCCTACAGCGATACCAGCAGCCTGCATGCCATTAGCTTGGGCGGCAAGTATCTGGTTCGCGCCGTCAAGGACCCGGACGATCTGGAAGCGCGCCATATGCTGATGTTGGCGGCGACCACCGCCGGATTGTCGTTCGGCAACGCGGGCGTTCATCTGCCCCACGCCATGTCTTATGGCGTCGCCGGGTTGTGCCACACCCTGGTGGCTGACGGCTACGAGAACGACAACCCCATGGTTCCGCACGGCATCGCCTGCATTCTCAATGCGCCCGCCGCGTTTCGCTTCTGCGCGCCGGCCTGCCCTGAGCGGCATCTGGAGGCGGCCGCCGCCTTGGGTGCCGACGTGCGCAACGCCGATCCCGAGCACGGCGGCAAATTGCTGACCGACAAGCTGATCGAAATGATGCGTGAAACGGGCCTGCCCAATGGCACCGGCGCTCTGGGGTTCACCGAAGACGATATCCCGGAATTGACCAAACGCGGATACAATCAGCCACGCCTTCTCATCCTCGCCCCGCGCGAGGTCACTGAACAAGACGTCGCCGACATGTACCGCGACGGCCTGAAATACTGGTAAGGAGCCAAATATGAGCGCCCCCATTCTGGTTGGCATATCCGGCGCGACCGGCGCCATCTATGGCATTGAGTTGCTGCGCGCGCTCAAGGCCATGGGGCAACCGGCGCACCTGATCCTGAGCGAATGGGGGGCGCAGACCATTGGACTGGAGACGGACTTCACGCTGGATGAAGTCCGATCTCTGGCCGACAAGGTTTACAGCAACAAGGATATGGCCGCCGCCGTATCAAGCGGGTCGTTCGTCACGCGCGGCATGGTCATCGCGCCGTGCTCGGTCAAAACCCTGTCGGGCATCGCCAATTCGTTCACCTACAATTTGATGATTCGCGCCGCCGACGTAAACCTGAAGGAACGCCGCCCGCTGGTGGTGGTTTTCCGCGAAGCGCCCCTGCACAAGGGCCATCTGGACCTGCTGAGCCGCGCCGTCGATATGGGCACCGTCCTGCTTCCGCCCATGCCCGCGTTTTACAACAAACCCGAAACCATCGACGACATGGTGCGCCACACCGTCGGCAAAATCCTTGACCAATTCGGCTTCGAACACGACCTTATGAAGCGCTGGACCGGCGTATAACACAACAAGATCGGCAACAAAAATTGACGGCCTCACCTGCCACATTCAAAGCACCCGTCCCGTTTCAGGTCATGACCAAGCCCAACGGGCCGCGCTGTAATCTGGACTGCACCTACTGCTATTATCTGGAAAAGGACCGCCTTTATCCGGACACCAAGAAATTCCGCATGAGCGACGAGGTGCTGGAAGTTTTCGTGCGCGACTATATCGCCTCGCA
Organism: Rhodospirillales bacterium; assembly: GCA_018648445.1. Next base: position 15,900 of record JABGRG010000018.1, read on the forward strand.
AAGGCGCGCGGGCGCGCCGGAAATCTGGTTTTCGTGGCAGGGCGGCGAGCCGACCATGCTCGGCGTCGGGTTCTTCGAAACCGTCGTCGAACTGCAAAAAAAGTACTGCCCCGATGGTGGCGTGATCCGCAACGCCCTGCAAACCAACGGCACCCTGATCGACGACGAATGGGCAGCTTTTTTCAAGAAAAACGAATTTCTGATCGGCCTGAGCATCGACGGCCCTAAGGATTTGCACGATCACTACCGCGTGGATCGCCGCGAATTGCCCACTTTCGACAAGGTTATGGCCGGTCTGGAAACGCTGAAGCGCCATGAGGTCGAATTCAACGCGCTGGTCGTCGTCAACCGCCAGAATTCGCGCCGCCCGCGCGACGTCTATCGATTCTTGAAGGAAAACGGCGTCGAATTCATGCAGTTTATCCCGCTGGTCGAGCGCTCGGCTGACGGCGAAACCCTGGCAGGCGCGCCCCAACAGGACGACGAAGGCATCAAGGCCAAGGTGACGCCCTGGAGCGTCCTGCCCAAGGCCTACGGCGATTTTCTGGTCAGCATCTTCGACGAGTGGATCAAGGCCGACGTCGGCAAGATATTCGTCCAGTTTTTCGACGTGCAACTGGGGTTATGGATGGGCGGCCCGGCGGGTCTGTGCTGGTTCGCCGAAACCTGCGGCCAGGGGCTGGCCATGGAGCACAACGGCGATCTCTACGCCTGCGACCACTACGTCTATCCAGAGTATCTACTGGGCAATATCACCGAGACGCCCATGGACGAATTAGTCTCCTCGCCAGCCCAAACCCAGTTCGGTCAGGACAAAAGAGATTCACTACCGAAAAAATGCGTCGAATGCCGCTTCAAGTTCGCCTGTAACGGCGGCTGTCCCAAGCACCGTTTTCTGGATACGCCCGATAAAGAGCCCGGCCTCAATTACTTCTGCGCCTCCTACATGCGCTTTTTCAAGCACGCCGCGCCCTACTTGCGCACCATGGCCGACCTCGCCCACCGCGGACAACCACCCGCAGGCGTCATGGAAATCGTCCGTCAACACAAGGAACGGGCCTCCGGCGCCACAAAACCCAAAGCCAAACCCGGCCGCAACACCCCCTGCCCCTGCGGCAGCGGCAGGAAATTCAAGGCTTGTTGCGGGCGGGTGAAGGCGTAGGCAGAGCCTCCGTCGAACCAACCGCCAATCGTCCCCATATAACCATCAGTCCAAACCGATTTTTTGCGGAAGGTCATCGCCGTATGCAAACGATCGCAGCCTACATCGGTGCAGCCATTGCCGAGATTGCCGGGTGTTTTGCGTTTTGGGGGTGGTTGAGGCTGGGGAAATCTGTCTGGTGGCTGGTGCCGGGTATGGCGTCGCTGGCTCTCTTTGCCTACCTTCTGACCCTCGTTGATAGCACCGCCGCCGGACGTGCGTATGCAGCGTATGGCGGGGTTTATATCGCCGCGTCGCTGGGCTGGTTGTGGATCATTGAAGGCGTACGCCCGGACCGCTGGGACGTCTCGGGCGTTGTGATCTGCCTTGTGGGCGCGACGGTCATCATCGCCGGGCCACGATGATCGCGCCCAGAAACTGATCGGCGGAAATTCCCGGCGAAAGGGCCAGCAGATGGGCCGGGCATTTTTGGCAGTCGCTACTGCCGAACCCTTCGACCGGCACTAAAACGCCCGATATTTCGAGCGCACGGGCGGCAAGCGAGCATTCGGACCGGTTCGGGAACGCCGCAGCCCGAACGGACGGCGCCCGGACCGTCAACCAGTCCACGTGCCAATGGCGCTTCTTTTGACGTCGGAAATGCCGAGCGCAGCGGGCGCGAATTCCCCCCGGACCGTTGGCGCTGCCGAAATAGACGTATCTCCCGGCCTTCAGCCGTTCATTGGGCCAACGCGGCGGCAGTGCCGCAAAAGTGTCCAGACGGATCAGAAGGACGTAGCCTCCGGGAACGGGCGGCAGGTCGGACGCATCCAAAACCCAAACCATTTCCCGTACCCTCCGTTAAAGATTACCAGTCGGGCGACGTCCAATCGGTGTCCTCATCCAGGGGATAGACCGGGCGCGGCAAGCCGCGCCAGTTGAAGTTTTCGAGAACCGGCGAAGTCAGGCCGGGGGTATCGACCTCGAACACAAGTTCGGGCGGGAACCACGGGATGAAACCGGCGCGGAAATGACCGCGCGATTTGACGACGACGGTGCGCGCGTCCGCGACATCAAGGCCGAACATTTCGAAGAATCCCGGGTCTGCGGTTTGCTGGCGGTTGCTGATGACGACCACCGAAATCCCGCCTTCGCCGCCAATTTCCAAGAGGCAGCACGGCCCCAATTCCAGGGTGCGCCCGGCAAACAGGCCAAGCCGTCCGACCAAGTGGCCGTCCGTCAGCGTCTGAACGCGGGCACGAACCGAATATTCGGGGGCCAATTCATCGGTACTGCCGCGATTAAAAACAGCGTCGAATTCCGCGTCGACACCCAGCCCATGGGCCTCAGCGGCCAACTCGGGGTCGAAAAACGAGCCGTAGTAAACGCCTATCGCGCCCACATCGACCAGACTTTCCAGCAGCTTGATGGTGCCGCCGCTTCCGCCGCCGCCGGGATTGTCGCCGGAATCCGAATAGATGATGGCGGGTTTTGTTTCGTCCCTGCCGTTGGTGATGGCGAGACCAAGGGCTTTGCGTAGCGGCGTCAGCGTCTTGCGGAAACGGCCCCGGTCATTCCAAGCGCGCTCGGCAATCTCCCGGGTCAGGGATCGGGCGTCCTGCACGTCGTCGCAGGCGGTGACGATAACGGCAAGACCGTTCTTCGGCGTATCGCTGTAAACGAAGCCGCCCACGATGGAAACGTTCAGAATGCGTCCGCCGAATTCCCTTTTGCGGCGTTGCCCATAGTCAATCAGGTCGGCATACGGTCCCGAAGCGGTCAACAGATTGATGCTGGCGGCACACAGCGGAAGACGGATAAAGGCCGACTTCGGACGAAGCCCGGCGAACATCCGGCGCATAATCAGGGCCGCCTCTTCCCCGCGCTCGGCCATATCCACATGTGGATTGGTCAAATACGCAACCAGCACGTCCGCCGCATCAACCATGGCCTCGGAAATGTTGGCGTGCAAATCGAGAGTGCCGACGATCGCCGCATCGGGACCGACAAGGCTGCGCACGCGCACATACATATCGCCGTCGGGGTCGCTTCCGCCGGTGGCCGTCATGGCGCCGTGATTGGCGATGAACACGCCGTCAACCGGACCGGCTTCGCGCAGGCGTCGTTCGATATCGCCCAGGAAGGCATCCAAAAACGCCTGATCAACGGGGCCTTTGGGTTGGGATTCGTAGTGAAGAACCGGGACCGGCTCCCATGGGCCGGTGGCGTTCATCGTATCAATGAAGGCCACCAATTCACGGGCCATGCCGGGGTTCGGCTTGGCGGCTTCGGCAAGAATTTCGTCACCGTCAAGATGACAACGGTTGCGGAAATCTTCGTCGACCGCCGGCGGCGCAAAGGAATTGGATTCGAGCGCAATCCCCATCAATGCCACACGTTTCACAGCATTTCCCCCCGGATTGAATTTCTGAGTTTGATCAGTCTCCGCCGAACAAGGCGCGGTAGGCTTCAACATAGGCCTTCGGCGATGGACGCAGATGATCGACGCAAAGCCCGACAAGTTTATCGCGATCACCCGTTTTCAGGGCTTCGATAATCTTCCCGTGCTCGTCACGGGAACCGGCGAACATGGACGGCTCGCGGCCCACATAGAAACGAATGAGGTTCGCCTTCATGGCGAGCAGTCCGATGGATTCCAACAGATAGGGGTTTCCACATGCCGCAAAAAGGACTTCGTGAAAGCGGATGTTTGATCGGTAAATGGCGCGAAGCTCGCCGGACGCAACCGCCTTGCCGTGGACTTTGTGAATGGCCGTCAATTCGCGGACCAAGCCCTTTGGCGCCGGGAACGGGATCAACCGGGCGGCCTCTATTTCCAGCAATTCGCGCACCGCGTAAAGCTGCGAAACCTCGGTCGGCGTGAACTCACTCACCCGCGCGCCCTTTCCGCGCTGACGAACGACAATCCCCACCTGTTCAAGCTGGATCAAAGCTTGACGGACGATGTGGCGTTTCACCGCAAAACGACCAACCAAATCCTCTTCCACAAGCCGCTCACGCGGGCGGAGCCGCCCGAAGACAATATCTTCTTCGAGCTGCTCAACCACCCGCGTCAGGGCATCATCGGATTTGGCATTCGCTTTCATTACGCCGCCAGCTCAAAACCGATCTTCTTCAGGTCGGCCAGCAGGCTTGCGGATTTTTCCGCATTCAGAACGCCAAGCGGCGGGCGCGTCTGCTCCCAACTCGGGTCGTTTTGGAAATGCGCGACCATGCGTTTCAGCGCCGGAATAAGCGGATACGCCTGGATCGCCATGCGAACTTCGGTAATCCGCGCCTGCAGGGCGTCGGCTTCGTCGGTCTGCCAGTTCTCATAGACCTTGCGAATCCCCGCCGGATTGACGTTGCCCGTCGCCGTGATGCAACCCGCGCCACCGGCCCGCAAGCCCTGAAGCAGGAAGGTTTCGGAACCAGGGAATACCGTAAAGCCGGGGAAATTCTTGATCACGGCTTCCGTATTGCTCCAGTCGCCCGAGCTGTCCTTAAGGCCAACCACCGTGTCGGGATATGCCTTCACCAGCATCTCGATCAGCGGCAGGCTGATGGGCGTCACCGCCTGCGGCGGAATGTGATAGAGGTAAACCTGAAGGCTTGAGCTGCCGACCCGCTGAATGACTTCCGAGAAATTGGCGAACAGGCCTTCGTCGGAAACACCCTTGTAATAGAACGGCGGAAGCATCAACACGCCGCCGCAACCCAGTTCCACGGCCTGCTTGGTCAGTTTGATGCTGTCGGTGATGCTGCAAGCGCCCGTTCCGGGCATCAATTTGGACGCCGGGATGCCGGCTTCAACCAAAGCCTCAAGAAGCTCCATACGTTCATCGATGGACATGGAGTTGGCTTCGCTCGTCGTTCCGAAGGCCGCCAGTCCGTCCGCGCCCTGGTCCAAAAGCCACTTGCAGTTGGCGACGAATCGCTCGCGGTCGGGACTGAGATCCGCCTTGAACGGCGTCAACGCCGGAACGAGAACGCCAGAAAATCTTTTGTTAGCCATGGATTACTTCCTCACATCACTGCCGTCAGCGGCATTTTCATTGAAATCCGGATGCTCCGGGTACGAATTACGGGACAAAACATACTCTGCCGACACGCATACGCAAAGTGTCATTTTCACCCACAAAATTGTCAACAATTTTGTTGACGTAAAGTCTTTTTTGTCCCTTTTTATCCCGCATCTGAATTCACACAACAATTGATGGTTCGAGGGATGACCGAAGAAATGAAAACCGGAATGCGCAAGGGACTCACCAGTTACGGTGACTCGGAATTTTCGCTGTTTCTCAGAAAAGCCTTCATCAAAGCGATGGGCTATTCCGACGAGGCGCTTGATTTGCCGGTTATCGGTATCGTCAACACCTACAGCGGCTACAACCCCTGCCACGGAAATGTCCCCGAATTGATCGAAGCGATTCGCCGGGGCGTCATGCTGTCGGGCGGCCTGCCGGTCGATTTCCCGACCATTTCGTTACACGAGTCGTTCTCGCATCCCACCAGCATGTATCTGCGCAACCTGATGGCCATGGACACCGAAGAAATGATCCGCGCCCAGCCCATGGACGCGGTGGTCCTGATCGGTGGCTGCGACAAGACGGTCCCGGCCCAGTTGATGGCCGCCGCCAGCGCCAACGTTCCGGCGATCTCGGTGGTATCGGGTCCCATGTTAAGCGGAACCCACGGGGCCGAGCGCGTCGGCGCATGCACAGACTGCCGCCGCTATTGGGGCATGCACCGGGCGGGCGATGTCGATGAGGCGGAAATCAACCAGATCAGTGGTGAGCTGGTGCCATCCGTAGGCTTCTGCGGGGTCATGGGAACGGCCAGTACCATGGCCTGCATGACCGAGGCGCTCGGTATGATGCTGCCGGGCGGCGCGTCAATTCCGGCGGTCGCCGCCGAACGCAAACGCCACGCAGAGGCCGCCGGGCGGCGCGCCGTGCAACTGGCGGCCGAAGGCCTGACACCTGACAAAATCATGACGCCCGAAGCCTTCGCCAATTCCCTGCGCATCCTGATGGCCATCGGTGGATCAACCAACGGCATCGTCCATATGACGGCGGTTGCCGGGCGTCTGGGAATCGAAGTCGATCTCGACGCCTTCGACCGTATGGGATTGGAAACACCGGTTCTGGTCGATCTCAAACCCTCCGGCATGAACTATATGGACGATTTCGACAAAGCGGGCGGTCTTCGCGTGGTGATGCGGGAGATCAAACACCTGCTGAATCTGGACTGTCTGACCGTTTCCGGAAAGACGCTGGGCGAGGAAATCGAGGCTGCACCCGAACCGTGGCCGCAAAATGTCGTGCGCCCGTTGGCCGATCCGATCAACGCTTCGGGCGGCATCACGGTTTTGCGCGGAAACCTTGCCCCGCGCGGCGCCATCTTCAAACAATCAGCGGCCGATCCTGCCTTGCAAACCCACACGGGTCGCGCGGTGGTGTTCGATTCCCTTGAAGATATGTCCAATCGCATTGACGCGCCCGATCTGGACGTGACGCGCGACGACATTCTGGTACTGCGCAACGCCGGGCCCATCGGCGCTCCGGGAATGCCGGAAGCCGGTTACATCCCGATCCCCCGGAAACTGGCCGAGCAAGGCGTTAAAGACATGGTTCGCATGTCGGACGCGCGCATGAGTGGAACGGCGTTTGGCTCCATCGTGCTTCATATTTGTCCGGAAGCCGCCGTCGGCGGTCCCTTGTCGCTGGTGCAAACCGGCGACCAAATCAGTCTGGATGTTCCCAATCGTTCGCTGAAATTGCTGGTCGACGAGGCCGAACTTGAAAAACGCAAGGCCACGTGGGAAGCCCCGGTCAGCAGCGAGGGCGAGCGGGGATATCGCAAATTATTCCTGGATCACGTCCAGCAAGCCGATGAAGGGTGCGATATGGATTACCTGACGTCCCGCCCGTTTACGGCACGCACACCTTAGAACGAGGCTAAAATAGTTAAACGCGACGGATCGACGTGCTACACTGGGGGTTCTGAATAAAGACAGGGAAGGTCGAGATCATGGGACGGTTTCGTGAGATTCCGGTTGTTCTTTTGACGGCTACGATGATTACCGGCGTGGCGTGGGCAGACGCAGACCCACCGAAAACGCCTGCGGATCAAAATACCGTCGAGGCCACGGAAGAGGAAAAGGACCCCCTCGAATCCCTCAACCGGTTTACCTTCCAGCTCAATACAGTTCTGCGCAAAATGGTGATTGATCCGGTGGTCGACGTCTATCAGGCAGTCACCCCGGACCCGTTGGAAAAAGCAATCTCCAACGTGACGGCGAACCTGACCGAACCGGTTACGGCCGCCTCCAGCCTGTTGCAGGGCGATACCGAAAACGCCGGGATCGCAACCAAGCGCTTTTTGATAAACACGACGGCGGGTTTGGGCGGCACAAACGATGTCGCGGGCGAAGAAATGGGCCTGGAACGCCGCAAGGAAGACCTGGGTCAGGCCGCCGGAGCCGGTGGCATGACCCCCGGCCCCTATCTGGTCTTGCCGATCCTGGGTCCCAGTTCGACCCGCGACGCCTTTGGCGACGTGGCGGTCAGTCTGGCCGTACCTCCGGCCGGATTGGCCAATACCGCCGACAACGCCACCGCCTACTCCGACAATCAGGACGACCTGAACGCCATGACCAAGGGCGCGCTCGACCCCTACATCGTCGAACGCGAAGCCTATCTGCAAAGGCGCCGCGCCCAGGTTCAAAACACCGATCAGGCTCCGATGGAAGAAATTCCGGAATTCGAGGACATCAAGTAAAAGCCGACTAATCGACACCGCGAATGGAATAGCGTTCAGTGGCCGTTGCCGCCATTGTCGCCACCATCGTCGCCGTGGTCGTCGTCATCATCGTCGTGATGGTCGTCGTCATCGTCATGGTCGTCGGGATGATCGTCGTCGGGATGATCGTCGTCGGGAGGGCTACCTCCGATGCTTTTGCCGGGTCCAGGGCCGGATCCGGGGTTGGGGCCGGGGACGGTTGGATAGTAGGTCCATCCGTTGTCGTCGTGGTGGCCATCGTCGTCGCGGTCGCGGTCGCCATCGTCGTCGCGGTCACCCTCGTCGCCGCTGCCACGATCTTCTTTATCCTCTCCCCTGCCCGGATCGTCTCCCTTGCCCGGAGAGCTGCCTGCCTGCGGCGTATTGGGAGGATTGGACGTGCCGGCTGCGACCGGGCTGACGGTCCCCGCCGACGATACCGATGCGGTCTGGGCGGGACCGACGGAAGTCTGTTCGGTTCCATCCGAGTTGGAAACCGAGAATCGGCCGGAGAAGACATTGACTGCCGTCGATCCGTCGAGCGCCACGGTAATCAAGGCGTCGCTGCCGCGGATACCGATGACCGCCGTCGGCGTAACGATGCTCACCTTGTCGTCGACCATATTTCCGGAGATGAAGCGCAGCACCCCCACGGTCAGGTTAAACACCGATGTGCCTTGTTTGGTTTTCGGATCGTAAACGAAGGTGTCGACGGTCAGATTGGCCCCCGCACCGAGGGTAAGCAGCGTCTTGTCGAGGAATTCGACAAGCATTGCCGAGCCCTCGCCGGTTTCCAGCAACTCGTTGTGAACCACCGGGAATCGCGGAAGTTTTCCCTCGCGCTCGGCGCCGGGCGGCGTTCCGAAGGCGTCCGCCTTCACCTGCTTGACCAGGCCGATCAATTCGGCATCGGCCGGTTCAGGAGTAAGGGCTACGGCCATCCCGGTTACGACCAGGGCGGCAGCCAGATATCGAAGATTTTTCAATTTCACATCTCCCCCCTTCAGGTGGCAACATCCTGAAAGTGTCGGATCTTCCGATGCGAGGCCAATAGTTTACTCCCCTTGGCGCGGATTTCCAACCGGCTCAAGTTTCTCTAAGGGAATGGCGCTATTGACGGCACCCGCATAGTTAGCCAGAATCATGGTCAGGACTCCTTCAAAGGAGGACGAAATCATGCACTTGCCAAGACCTTTCGGGATTCTGCTGGCCATGTTGGCAGGCCTGTCAGCTTGCGCCCCGTTGCCGGGGGTCGAGTTCATCGAGCAGGGCCGGCAAAGTTCCATTCAAGGTGACTGGGACGGCTCGATCACCGCCATCAACCAGGCCCTTCAGGTCGCTGTCGACGACAAAGTTTTTTACTATTCGTACTTCAAGCGTTGCGAGGCTCATATCTGGAAGGGCCAGACCAAGACCGCCCTGGACGACTGCAACAAATCCATTCGGACAATGCCCGATAAATTTGGCTACGCTTACGCGGCGCGGGGCAGAATTTTCGCCCTCATGGGCCAGTATCAGTGGGCGCTTGAAGATTTCGAGGTGGCCATAAAGTTGAAAAGCGCCCGTTCCGGCCCGGTGAAAGACAGCGCCACGGTGATCGCTTACGGCGGCAAGGCCCGCGTCCTCGCCACCAGTCCCGAGGATGATCTCAGGAACGCGGAAAAGAGCATCGAATTCGCACAAGCCGCCGTTGGCTTTGAAAAGTATTTGAAAACCCCGGCCCACAAGATCCTGAACCGCGATACCTTGGCGGCGGCTTACGCCGAAGCCGGCCGTTTCGGCGAAGCCGTAGCGGAACATCAGAAAACCATCGCCATGGTCAAGGACAACGGCTGGAATTCCGTCACCTATGACGGTAAGCCGCTGATGAACATCCTGAGCGACCACCTGAGCCTCTTCGAGGCCCAAAAACCGCTAAGAGGCGGCATCTACTGAACGAGCGCCCGCTAACTGGGTGCTGAAACAAACGCCTTGATCGCCTGATACTGGCTTTCGCCGTCCAGCCCCGCCTCGGCAACGACCATGTCGGCTTTGCCGCTGCCCAGGTAATGGCCTTGCCTGAAGGGGTGGATCGTTGATCGCCTGCCCTTCTCCGAACGCACCCAGCGGTCCATGGTCGGCAGGGTAAAGCCGGTAATACCCATGGCCTCGCGTGCCTTAGCGTCGGGGAATATGCTTTCCCGTTCCGCAGGGGGCAGAAGATCGAACAGCTCGGCGCTGGCGACATAATAGGCGTCCACCTCAATTCCGTCCGCCTTAAGTCGCGGCAATGCCCCTTCGACGAACCCGTATCCGGCATCGCTGCCCTGCAGGACGACGGTTCCCGCACTCTTCCCTTGCGCCTCGTACAGCCGGTAAACGCCCTTGGCCGCGGCAGAAGCTGGGGCAATGCCCAGGGCCGCACGATCCGGAACCGTTTCGTTGGGTCGGGTAACAAAGGGCGCTACCACGGCGGGCCGGGCGCGCAACGCGGCAACGACCAGATACCATAGTTCCTGCGGATCCCACGGCGTCAATGTCATCATCGTCCCAAGCGGGAAATTGCCCTGCAAAAGTTGCAAAGGTTGCGGATCGGCGTGGGTCGGGCCGTCCTCTCCGGTTTTCACACCGGCGTGGGCGCAAACAATGAAGAACGGAGAATACGGTCCTTCCTCGATGGCTTGGCGGGCCTGACTGCCGATGGCGTGAAGGCGCGCAGAGATGTGGCCCAGCGGTGCGGAAAATGCGCCGTAGGACGAACCCGCGCCGACATGTTTGCCGAAGGTCGCAATGCCAGCAAGAATGCCGCTCATGGCGTCTTCGCAAATGCCGCCCAGACTAAGCAGCCGCGACTGGGGATTGTCCACGGCGTTGTAAAACCCCTCGCCAAAGCCCTTGCCGATGGTCGAAATATTGGTCGATCCGTAAAGATCGGCCGCCGACGCCAAAATCGCGCCGTCACCGGCCACATTGAAATACTGAAGGACGCGGCCCAGTTCGCCACGCAGGGTTGCTTTTTGGCCCGCTTCAAGGGCCAGTTCCGGCGGCACGCTCGACGCCTTTTTTACGGCATTGTACAGCGCGTCGATCTTCGGCGCGCCTTTGCGCGGTTTACGCGCCAACCCGTCAAGGCGGCTCTTCGCCAGGGTAAGCCGTTTGGCCAAGGCCTCGACCATGGGCTCGCTGTTTTCCAAAACCTTGCGAACCGCCATCAAGGCGTCCCAGAAACAGCCCTCGACGGTGTCGGGATCGGCGCCCTGGCGGCACCGCGTATCCGGGCCACCCGGAACCTGGTCGGCAGAGACGCAACTGGGCATCACCGCGCCCGTCTTTTCACTAAAGGGGCGCAGGGCTTCATAAAAACCGGCGCAACAAAGTTTGTGGCCGGCGCCATGCGAGGCCTTGCCCTCAATGCCGTATCGCCAGCCCTTGGTGGTGCGATAAACCACCGCCGTCGGCTGCCCGTTACCCATGGCCTTGGCCCGGTGCTGGGCGGCGGTAACCTGCGCGAAGTTCGTTCCATCGGCAACGTAGACGACGTTCCAGTCGTGCAGATAGGCAAATTCCATGGGGTTCCATTGCACGTATTCGCCGGGTTCATTGCCGTCCCGGCAAACATGGTTGGAATCGATGGACGCCTGATTCCAGTCCAGATGGAAAACCACATTGCCCACCGACGAGGTGCCGGTGGCAGCAAAGGCTTCGGCGACGCGGCCCGGGGTCATGCCGCCCTCGCCTTCAATGATATGAACCCAGGGTGCCGCGTCGCCATAATAATCCTTGGCGCCGAATGCCAAACCCAGCGATGTCGAAACGCCAATGCCCGACGCGCCGGTTGCCAGACGCAGGAAAGGCGTCGCCGGAGTCGGGTGACCGTCCAGCGCCTTGGCATTCAGTTTCGCCGATATGGGGGTCCGGTTTTCGGGGTTGCGGCGAAAGCCCAGCAAATCTTCCAGGCGAAGGCGCAGGCGTTCGTCATCCGGCAACAGTTCGGGGGCGGCGAGGCGCGCAATTTCGTTGCGCAGCGCCCACATGCCATAGATGCCCAGCGCCTTGTGTCCGGCGGCAAACGAAATCAAATCGGCGTCGTCGCGGCCCGGTGCGCCCAAATCGTAATCCATGCCATCAAACAACAGCGAGGACATGGTCCGTCCCGCCGAAATCGATCCCCCCGGATGTCCGGACATGGGGACATAATTGAAAAGAAGCGCGCAGACCGAACGGTAGATCAGATCGAATTCTTCAAAGTGGGTAATTTCTTCGGCAGACAGAACCGGGGCTACCCCGTCCAGTTCATCGCGAATATCAACATACGTTCCACGCCTGGGTCCGAATGAAAAGGTCATTTCTTGTTTCCCCCTGTTTTTTGGCACATATGAACCTTAACGGGGGAAAAGCCGCCGAATCAAGCAGACATTTCAGGCTTTGCGCATGTACGCATCGACCTCGGCCCGTGTCGGAATTCCCGCCCGTCCGCCGAACCGGGTGCATTTCAGGGCCGCCGTCGCGCTTGCGAAACGAACGGCGTCCGGGATGGACTGTTTTTCGGCCAGGGCCACGGCGAGCGCCCCGTGGAACGTGTCGCCCGCGCCGACGGTATCAACCGTATCGACCACGAACCCGGGTTGATGGACCGGCTCGCCGCCTTCAAGCCATATGGCCCCTTTTTCGCCCAGGGTCACGCAGACCCAGCCGTCCGTGGCCTGGGCTGCGATACGAAGCCCCTGCACCGGATCATCGGTGTCGCTGAACTGCTCGAGGCCCCCTTGCGAGAAGGCCACATGGCTAGCCAACGGCGCCAGACCGATCACCGCCTTGTCGGGGGTCAGGTCACCATCCAGCAACGATGGAACGCCAACTTCACGGGCCTTGCCGAATATTGCTTCGACCCCGCGCGGCCAGCGGCAGTCGGCGAGAACGCACCCCGCCTTCTCGACAATATCCAGCGCCAACCACGATGGATCGGCATCGAGATTGGGGTCCGTAAAGCTGACAAGGCCCCGTTCGCCCGTTTGGTCAACGCAAACCGAAGCCAGTGTGGAGCGGCACCCCTCTATGGCGCGAACACCGGTAACGTCGACGCCATAGTCGGACAACTCGGTGACAATCTGGCCGCCGATGGTATCGGTGCCGACACGCGCCCAAAGGGTAGTTTGCGCGCCGAGACGCACCGCCGCTACCGCCGCCGTCGCTGCCGGGCCGCCGCCGATCTCCATGAAATCATGGGCAAAGTTCTTTCCCGAGCCACTTGGCAGGTTTTCCACAGCGAAAACCTGATCCATAATGGCGATGCCAAGACACACGACCGAAACCATTTCCCAATCCCCGGATTTATTGTTGTATCAGTGGTGTAACGCGCAAAGACGTTCGAGAAAAGGGACGATATCAATGAACAAGAAACCTGCCTTCACTTGGGAAGACCCGCTGGCGCTGGATATGCAGTTGAGCGAAGACGAACGGTTGGTTCGCGACAGCGCGCGTGCGTTCTGCCAGAACGAGTTGATGCCCAGAGTTTTGGAATTCCACCGCAACGAATCCTTCGACCGCGCGGTGTTTCGTGAAATGGGCGAGCTGGGTTTTCTGGGCCCCACCATCGACGGCTACGGATGCGCGGGCGTCAACTACGTCTGCTACGGGCTTGTGGCGCGCGAAGTTGAACGGGTGGACAGCGCCTTTCGTTCGGCCATGTCGGTGCAGTCCAGCCTGGTCATGCACCCCATTCATGCCTATGGGACGCAGGAACAGCGCGACAAATTCCTGCCCAAGCTGGCAAGCGGCGAATGGGTCGGTTGCTTCGGCCTGACCGAGCCCGACGCCGGGTCCGATCCGGCTTCCCTGAGAACGCGGGCCAAAAAGACGGATGGCGGTTATCGTCTTTCGGGTTCCAAGATGTGGATCACAAACTCGCCCATCGCCGACGTCTTTATCATCTGGGCCAAGGACGATGACGACCGCGTTCAGGGGTTCATTCTGGAAAAAGGCATGGACGGCCTGAGCGCGCCCAAGATCGAAGGCAAGTTTTCGTTGCGCGCCTCGCCCACCGGCGAGATCGTTATGGAAGACGTGTTCGTGCCCGAAGAAAATATGATGCCGGACGCCAAGGGTCTGAAAGCCGCCTTCGGTTGCCTGAACAACGCGCGCTACGGCATTTCGTGGGGGGCCATGGGTGCCGCCGAATTCTGCTGGCACACGGCACGCCAATATACGCTGGACCGCATCGCCTTCGGCCGCCCGCTGGCCGCCACCCAGCTAATCCAGTTAAAGCTGGCCGACATGCAGACCGAAATCGCACTGGGCCTGCAAGGCTCGCTGCAACTGGGCCGCCTGAAGGACGCGGGCACGGCCGCCCCTGAATCCATCAGCCTGATGAAACGCAACAACTGCGGCAAGGCGCTGAATATCGCCCGAACGGCGCGCGACATGCTGGGCGGCAACGGGGTGTCCGACGAATACCACGTCATCCGCCACGTCCTGAACCTGGAAGCCGTCAACACCTACGAAGGAACCCACGACGTCCACGCCCTTATCCTGGGCCGGGCGATGACGGGCTTGCAGGCGTTCGGACCGGGTTAGGGATACCGGCCCTTCGACGTTGCCGAAAGGTTTTCCGGACGGAAAAAGTACTCGCATTCCGGTTCGGCAATGATGATGTACGGACTACCATGAATGATCGCCCTGCCAATCCTCACCCTCGACCGGCACCCACGCCCCCTTCAAAAATATTGCGGGCTTTTATTGGCGCGTTCCTCGGGATTGGAACGATTGCCCTGATCGATCAGAATTTTCTGAGTGACGGTGATTTGACGCTTGTGATAGGTGCATTCGGCGCGACGTCCGTTCTTGTCTATGGGGCACCGCACAGCCCGCTGGCGCAACCGTACAACGTCATTGTCGGACATCTGGTTTCAGCGGCAATCGGGGTGTCTGTATTCCAATTCATTGGCGAGGCAAACTGGCTGTCGGCGGCACTGGCGGTTTCGCTTGCTATCGCCGCCATGCAGGCGACCCGCAGTGTTCACCCTCCGGGCGGCGCTTCTGCCTTAATTGCCGTGGTTGCGTCACCGGAAATTCATAGTCTCGGATTTCTATACACCCTTTATCCGGTCGGATTGGGCGCCGCGATTCTGGTCGGCGTAGCCTGGGTTACGAACAATGTCCGCAGCGACCAGCGCTGGCCCGCATTCTGGTTCTAAAGGAAGGGCCGCGCGAACAATGCCGCGCGGCCCGATCATCACATTTGAAACGTCCTATTTCGCCGTGACGCGCCCTTCGATCTTGGGTGCGACGGTTCCTTTGGCGGTGACGTAGTTCATCACCGTTGTCGCCATCAGTGTTGCGGCCGAGGCATCGATCAGCATTTTGCCTTTTTTCAGCGCCTTATAGCCGTCACCGCCACCGCCCATGTAGTCGTTGGTGGCGACCGTGTAGGTTTTGCCTTTATCCAGCGACGCGCCGCCAACCTTGACGGAAACGACCCGGCTGCCCTTGGCCGCTTTAGGATCGTAGACCACGGTCATTCCAGCCACCTGCGGGAAACGCCCGGCCTTGTCCTCAACCTTCGAGAAGCCGTTTTCCAGCGCCGCCAGAAGGTCCGCCCCCGACACCGCCAGCTTGACCGTCACGTTGCCGAAAGGCAGTTCGGTCAGGATGTCCTTGCGCGTCAGTTCGGTTCCGGCATCGTAGGTCTTGTCACCGCGGATACCACCGCCGTTGGTCAGGCCCACATCGGCCCCGACCTCCTGCATCATGGCGTCGGCGATCAGGCTGCCGAAATTGGTTTCGCCGGTGCGCACGCTGGCGCGGCGCGAATCCAATTGAACCGTTGTCTTGCCAATGACCATGCCCAGCTCGGCATCGAGTTTGGCGTTATGCCCGTCGACAATGGCCTTCACCTCGGCGTCGGGAGCCACGCCCGCCGTCGAGATCATGCGCCACGCCGGACGCACGCGCAGGCGCTTTTTGCCGCGCTTTTCGTACCATTCCAGCGAAACGTCGATGGCGCCCAGATAGTGCGCGTCATAACCCGACTTGTGGATCAGAACGCCGCCTTCATAAAAGGTGATCGGATCGTGATCGTGACCGCCCAGGATCAGGTTGATGCCGCGAACCCCCGCCAGTTCCCTGTCAACCGCGATATCCAGGTGGGTCAGGGCGACGATCACGTCGGCTCCGGCGGCCTTGAGCTTCTTGACCGCCGCTTCCGCCGTTTCGAACACGTCTGCGAATTTGATGCCCGTGCCCGGCGAGGACAGTACGTCGGTTTCAGGCGCAATCAGGCCGAAAAATCCGATGGTGAAATCGCCGGCCTTGATGGTGAGAACGTCGGTCATGCCAGCGGCACCCGAAACATTCGCGGCCAGCCACGGGAATTTCGACTCACCCATGCGCTTTGCCGCAACTTCGGGGCCGAAATCGAACTCATGGTTGCCCGGCACCGCCACATCGACGCCAATGGCGTTAAAGACGTCAATCATCTGCGCGCCCTTGGTCAGCCCGGACATCACGGACGGCGAAATCAGATCGCCGCCGAACGTGGTGATGGCATGGTCGGCTGCGGCGCGTTCCTTGCGTAGAAGCGTCATCAGTTCGGCCAAACCGCCCTGCCCGCCACTGGGCGAAATTTCGTATACGTCGTTCGTGTGAAGGAAAGTCACCTTGGTCGGCGCGGCGCCAAGAGAAACCATAGACGCCGCAACCATCGCAACCGCTGCGACCAGCGCGAGCAGCCAGCGACGAGTCATGATGATCATATTTTCATCTCCCCAGAATTTCGTTCGGTGCTACGCCGACGATGGGCCGAAAATACCAACCAGCCGTTCCCGCCGGACACAATATTCTATGAGTTGAAATCGCGATGGTCGAGGGATGATCGGCCCCAGCCTGTGGACAATTCCCGACCGATGGGGATGGATTGGCAATTTGGACGGGAATTTGGGCAAAACCGTCATTGTGAAGGTGTTTGGCCTATGCAAAAATTGCGTCTCTGATTTCGAACCGGGAGGGACGGGCAATGCGAAAAATATTGTTCGTGGGCTTGGCCGCCGCCATAGCGGCATCGCCCGCGATGGCCGCCGACGTCAAACCCAACGATAACCTCAATTCCACCTACTGGACGCAGAATTCCATTGAGTTCAAGGCCAACGCCTTGGCCGCGTACCAGTTGGCGACGCTCCAGCTTGATCAGGCCCTTGCCGACAAGAACTGGACCGCCGCGCCGGTTGAACAGACCGGCAATTACCAAGGCCTGCCGCCTGCCGTCATCCTCGATGTCGACGAAACCGTTCTCGACAACTCGATGTTTCAGGCATGGATGGTGTTGAACGACAAGACGTTCAGTTCCAAGACTTGGGGACCTTTCGTAAATTCGGTCACTTCGCGGGTCATTCCGGGGTCGCTGGCGTTCACGAAGTATGCGGACTCCAAAGGCGTGAAGGTTTTTTACGTCTCCAATCGCACGGGCGACCTGGAAGAGGCGACCCGCAAGAACCTTGAGAAGTTTGGTTATCCCATGGGTGGCAATGTCGATACGGTGCTGCTCAAAAAAGAACGCAAGGAATGGGCGTCCTCCAAGAAAGGCGTGCGTCGCGCCCATGTCACCAAGGACTACCGTGTTCTTCTGCTGATCGGTGACAACTTCGGCGATTTCGTGGACGGCTATAAAGGCAGCCCTAAAGAACGCCTCGCACTTTGGGAAGAAAACAGGTCCAAATGGGGAAAACAGTGGATCATGTTAAGCAACCCCACCTACGGATCGTGGGAATCGGCAGCCTTCGGCCACAGCTACAAATTCAGCCGCGAAGAGCAGCGCCAGAAGAAGCTGGACGGCCTGCAGGGCTGGAAACCGTAACGACAAAACCGCACAATCGGGGTATGTTTTAACGCTCAAAAGAATTCAGGACGTCTCCCGGCGTCATCGCGAAACGGGAGACGCATGCAACAGAAAGGCTATCAAATGAAAAAGATTCTTTCCCTTACTGCCGTCGCGCTCTGCATGTCGGCGGCCGTTTCCGTGGCGGCGGACATTAAGCCGGGCATCATTTACGATCTGGGCGGCAAGTTCGACAAATCGTTTAACGAAGGCGTCTACAACGGCGCTGAAAAATTCAAGAAGGAATTCGGCATCGAGTATCGCGGCTTCGAAATCGCCAACGACTCGCAGCGCGAACAGGCCATGCGCAACTTCGCGCGCCGTGGCATCGATCCCATTTTGGCCGTCGGGTTCTCACAGGCTGCGGCCGTTGAGAAAGTCGCCAAGGAATTCCCGAAGGTGCGTTTTGCGATCATCGATATGGTCGTCGATCTGCCGAACGTGCAGTCCATCGTATTCAAGGAACACGAAGGCTCGTTCCTGGTCGGAATTCTGGCCGCCATGTCGGCGAAAAGCGGCAAGGTCGGTTTCGTCGGCGGAATGGACATTCCGCTGATTCGCAAATTCGCCTGCGGTTATGTGGGCGGCGTGAAGCATGTCAACGCCAAGATGGACGTCTTCCAGAACATGACCGGTTCGACGGGCGCAGCCTGGAGCGACCCTGTTAAGGGCGGCGAGCTTGCCAAGTCGCAGTTCGACCGTGGCGCGGACGTGGTTTATCACGCGGCCGGCGGAACCGGTATCGGCGTGCTGCAAGCCGCAGCCGACGCTGGAAAACTGGGCATCGGCGTTGATTCCAACCAAAACCACCTGCATCCGGGTTCGGTTCTGACGTCCATGCTGAAACGCGTCGACGTTGCCGCCTACAACACTTTCAAGGCGGTCAAAGACGGCACCTGGAAGCCTGGTTTTTCGGCTCTGGGTCTCAAGGAAGACGGTGTCGGTTGGGCGCTTGACGACAACAATGCGAAGCTGGTTTCCGCCGACATGAAGGCGGCCGTGGAAAAAGCGACGCAGGAAATCGTCAGCGGCAAGGTCGTCGTCCATGACTACATGGCCGACAGCAAGTGCCCCTACTAACGGGCATCTGTACGCCAATTGAACGGGTTTCGCTGGTTGGGTGAGTACATGAGCGAAAACAATGTAGCGCCCGCCATCGAGCTCGTCGGCATCGATAAGAGCTTCGGCGCCGTTCACGCCAATAAGGATATTCACCTGAACGTTTCCGCCGGGAGCGTTCACGGTATTGTCGGCGAAAACGGCGCTGGAAAATCTACGCTGATGAGCATCCTCTACGGCTTTTACAAAGCCGACGCGGGGGAGATTTTCGTCAACGGCGAGAAGTTAAAAATCCAGGCGTCGCAAGACGCCATCGATGCCGGTATCGGAATGGTCCACCAGCATTTCATGCTGGTGGACACGTTCTCGGTTCTTGAAAACATCATTCTCGGGGCCGAGGGCGGCGCGCTTTTGAAGGCGGGCGTTGATAAGGCCCGCATTGAGTTGAACCGGCTGGAGCGCGAATACGAGCTGGAAGTCGACATTGACGCCCTTATCGGCGATCTGCCGGTCGGCCTTCAACAGCGTGTTGAAATTTTGAAGGCGCTTTATCGGGGCGCTCAAATCCTGGTTCTGGACGAACCCACCGGCGTGTTGACGCCGCAGGAAGCGGATCATCTTTTCCGCATTCTCAACGCCCTGAAGGATCAGGGAAAGACGATCATCCTGATTACCCACAAATTGCGCGAAATCATGGCCATTACGGACGCCGTTTCGGTCATGCGCCAGGGTGAAATGGTCGCCCACCGGGAAACCGCCAAGACCTCCACCGACGAGCTGGCCGAGCTCATGGTCGGGCGCAAGGTGTTGTTGCGGGTGGAAAAGGGTGAGGCCTCGCCCGATCGGGCCGTCCTCGAAGTCGAAAACCTGACGGCAACCGACAAACTTGGCGTCGTCCGGGTAAAGGGCGTTAGTTTCAACGTCCGCGCCGGTGAAATTGTCGGTATCGCCGGGGTGTCGGGAAACGGGCAGAGCGATTTGCTGGCCGCCCTTTCGGGAATCACGAAGATTACGGGCGGGAAAATTCTGCTAAATGGAAAGCCCTTCGTCGGCGGGCCGCCGCACGGCGCCGCGGACGTGCGCACATTGGGCATGGCCCACGTGCCGGAAGACCGCCAGCGAATGGGCCTGGTGATCCCGTTCGAAGCGTGGGAATCGTCAATTCTGGGCTACCACAACGACGAAAAGTACAGTCGGGGACCGATCATCGACCGACCCACGGTCATCAATGATTCGGTGCGCAGAATGGAAGCCTTCGATGTTCGTCCGAAAGACCCCAACCTGGTAACCGGCAATTTTTCGGGCGGCAACCAGCAAAAAATTGTGCTGGCCCGCGAAATCGACCGCGACCCGGATATCCTTCTTGTCGGACAGCCGACGCGCGGCGTCGATATCGGCGCCATCGAATTCATACACAAGCGTTTGATCGAAATGCGCGACGCCGGAAAAGCGGTGTTGCTGGTGTCGGTTGAGCTGGACGAAATCATGTCCCTTTCCGATCGCATCCTTGTCATGTTCGACGGTCAAATCATGGGTGAAGTGTCACCCGCCGACGCCACCGAACGGATACTCGGCTGTATGATGGCCGGCATCGAACCAACCGACCTGGAGGTTGCGTAATGGCCGGGCCCATCGGATCAGATATTCCGCGCTGGGCGAACGTCGTCGTTCTGCCCATCGTCAATCTGATCGCAGCCTTTCTGGTGTCCGGTCTGGTCGTTCTGATCATTGGCGAGAACCCGCTGGAGGTGGTGCAGATTCTGATCTGGGGCGCGTTCGGGTTTGAAGAGGCCATCGGTTACACGCTTTTTTACGCGACCAACTTCATTTTTACGGGCCTTGCGGTCTCCATGGCGTTTCACTGCATGTTGTTCAACATTGGCGGCGAAGGTCAGGCCTATATCGGCGGTTTGGGAATTTCCCTGGTCGGCCTGCAATTCGGCTTTCTGCCGCCGATCGTTTTGATACCTTTGTGCATGATCGGAGCGGCGCTGTTCGGCGCGGCGTGGGCCTTTATCCCGGCCTATCTGCAAGCCAAGCGCGGCAGCCACATCGTCATCACGACCATCATGTTCAATTTCATCGCTTCGTCGGTCATGGTCTATCTGCTGGTCAACGTTCTGATCGAGCCGGGCTCCATGCACCCCCAAAGCCGCGAGTTCGCCGAAGCGGGAATTCCTCCCGTCCACGAAGCCCTGGGCTGGTTGGGCATCAAGTTCGCCGCGTCGCCATGGAACCTGTCGTTCCTTTGGGCCCTGGTTTGCTGCGTTCTGGTCTGGGGTTACGTGTGGCATACCCGTTGGGGCTATGCCATGCGGACGGTGGGCACCAACCCCACGGCCGCAAGCTATGCCGGGATTTCCGAAACCAAGAGCATCATCATCACCATGTGCATTTCAGGCGCACTGGCCGGTTTTTTGGGGCTCAACGAGATCATGGGCTACCACCACCGCCTGCTTCTGCATTTTTCGGGCGGATACGGTTTCGTCGGCATCGCCGTGGCGCTCATGGGCCGCAGCCATCCGGTTGGCGTTTGTCTGGCAGCAATTCTTTTCGGCGCGCTTTATCAGGGCGGCGCCGAGTTGTCGTTTGAAATCCCGACCATAACGCGGGAGTTGGTCATCGTTATTCAGGGTCTCGTGATTATCTTCGCCGGTGCGCTGGAATTCATGTTCAAGCCCCAGGTCGAGGCTGTATTCCGCTGGTTAACGCCACGCCGCTCAGCTGCGGCTGCGGCAGAGTAAAGGGCTGGGATCGGAATATGGAAGACTTCACCCTTTTCGTTCTTGTTCTTGACGCAACCATGCGCGTTTCCACACCACTGATTTTGGCGGCGCTGGCCGGCCTCGTGTCCGAACGCTCGGGCGTCATCGATATCGGTCTTGAGGGAAAGATGCTGGGCGCTGCTTTTGCCGCCGCCTCGGTCGCGGCCCTGACGGGATCGGCCTGGATCGCACTTTGCGCCGGTATCGGCGTGTCCGTGCTGCTGGCTCTGATCCACGGATTTGCCTGCATCACGCACGCCGGAAATCACATCGTGTCGGGAATGGCCATCAACATCTTTGTATCGGGCCTGACCATCGTTCTTGGCGCAAAATGGTTCTCGCAGGGCGGATCGACCCCGCAATTGCCCCATGAGGGGCGCTTCATGCCCCTGGAATGGCCGGGCGCCGAAGCGGTGGCCGATGTGCCCGTACTCGGCCAGCTCTATTCCGAACTGCTGAGCGGCCACAACCTGATCGTCTATGCCGCGTTCCTTGCCGTGCCTTTCATCTACTGGATGCTGTTTAAAACGCGGTTCGGACTGCGCCTTCGTGCCGTTGGCGAAAATCCGCAGGCCGTCGATACGGCGGGAATTTCGGTCTTTTTCCTGCGCTATCGCGCCGTCATCATCTGCGGAATCCTTTGCGGCATCGCGGGCACCTATCTTTCCACCGCCATGGGCGCGTCTTTCGTTCGCGACATGACCGCGGGCAAAGGATACATCGCGCTTGCCGCCATGATCTTCGGCAAGTGGAAACCGGTCCCGACCATGCTGGCCTGCCTTCTTTTCGGCTTTCTCGAAGCCGTCGCCATCCGCGTTCAAGGCGTCGAATTACCGATATTCGGCAATATTCCGGTACAGTTCATCGAGGCCCTTCCCTATGTGTTAACCGTCGTTCTTCTGGCGGGCTTCATAGGCAAGGCGATCCCGCCCAAAGCCGACGGCGTTCCGTACATCAAGGAACATTAAAAATGACGGAAATCGTCAAAGCCGCGCAGGAGGCGATGGAACGGGCCTATGCGCCGTATTCCAACTTCTCCGTCGGCGCAGCGGTGCGCGGTCGTTCGGGGCGCATCTATTCGGGATGCAACATCGAAAACGCAGCCTATCCGCAAGGGTGGTGTGCCGAGGTCTCGGCCATATCGGCGATGATCATGGCCGGTGAACGCGAAATCGTCGAAGTCGCCGTCGCCGGAGGTGGTGGCGAGCTTTGCACGCCCTGCGGCGGTTGCCGCCAAAGGTTCCGCGAATTCGCGAATGCGGACCTGCCCATCCACGTTTGCGGACCCGAGGGTGTTCGCCTGACGACCACGCTGGGCGATCTTCTGCCCCATTCTTTCGGACCGGAGAACCTGAAATGAACGGGAAATTCGACGTAAGCGCCCGCATCATCCGCGAACGCACGCAAAACCTGAAGCCGTCCGTGGCCATGGTGCTGGGAAGCGGTCTGGGGGCCGTGGCCGACGCCGTTGAAGACAGCGTTACGATCCCCTACTCCGAACTGCCCGGCTTCCCCGTTCCCACCGTCCAAAGCCACGCCGGGTCGCTGGTGCTGGGCCGTCTGTCGGGTGTGGCGGTGGCCATCATGCAGGGACGCACGCATTACTACGAAAACGGTCTGGCCGACGCCATGAAGCCGCCCATGCACACCCTGGCGGAACTGGGCTGTGAAACCGTCATTCTAACGAATTCGGCGGGCTCTCTGCGGCCCGAGGCCGGTCCCGGAAGTCTGATGATGATCACCGATCACATCAACTACGCCGGAATGAACCCTCTGATCGGCGAAGGTGGAAACGAACGTTTTGTCGATATGACAGAAGGTTATGATAAAAACTTACAGCAATGCTTTAAGTCAGTGGCGGACAAATTGGGTGTTACCCTTCACCAGGGAACGTACATCTGGTTCTCGGGACCGAACTTTGAAACACCGGCGGAAATCCGCGCCGCCAGGGTCCTGGGAGCCGACGCCGTGGGCATGTCCACGGTCCCCGAGGTTCTGATCGCACGGTGGCTGGGAATGCGCGTCGCCGCCGTTTCCATCATTGCCAACCCGGCTGCCGGGATGGGGGAGGCAGCGCTTTCGCACGAGATGAGCATGGCCAAGTCGGCCGAGGGTGCGGCCGATCTGGTCCGGGTTCTGGAGGGCGTATTGGAGGAAATCAGTCATGGATAAACGCGCCGTCGCTCTGCGCACGCTGGGCCTTTTGGACCTGACCAACCTGAACGACGATTGCGTCGAGCGCGACGTGATCGATCTTTGCGCCCGCACCGAGCACAAGGGCGCGAATGTGGCCGCTGTTTGCGTGTGGTCGCCGTTCGTGGCCCTCAGCCGTGCCGAACTGGGCGATAACGGCGTGCGCGTGGCCACGGTCGCCAACTTTCCGCACGGATCGACCGATGTGGAGCGCGCCGTCGCCGAAACCCGCAAATCGGTGGCCGACGGCGCGCACGAGGTCGACGTGGTTCTGCCCTACACAGCGTGGCTGGCGGGAGACCGAGATGGCGCCTGCAAGCTGGTCGCCGCGTGCAAGGCCGCATGTGGCGACACCACCCACCTGAAAGTCATTCTGGAAACCGGCATTCTGCAAACCACCGAAAACATCATCGCCGCCTCGCGCGACGCCATTGCGTCCGGCGCCGATTTCATCAAGACCTCGACCGGCAAGGTCGAAGTGTCGGCCACCATCGCCGCAGCGAAAGCCATGCTTGGCGTCATTCGCGAGACGGACCGCGCGATCGGCTTCAAGGCCGCCGGTGGCATCCGCACCCTTGAAGACGCCGCAAGCTATCTGGACGTTGCCGACAAGATCATGGGGCCCGGCTGGGCAACCCCGGAAACCTTCCGTTTCGGAGCCAGCGGCCTGCTTGACGACCTATTGGGCTACACCAGCGGGGGGTAAGGCCATGCTGCCACAAGAGGTCATTCGCAAGAAGCGCGACGGCGAAACCCTGAGCACGGACGAGATCGCCTTCATTGTTCGCGGCATCACCGATAATTCCATCAGCGAGGGGCAGGCCGCCGCCTTCGCCATGGCCGTGTTCCTGCGTGGCATGGTCCGGGACGAAACCGTCAGCCTGACCCGCGAGATGATGAACTCTGGCTCGGTTCTGAACTGGGCGACCTCGCGCCTGAACGGACCCGTTCTCGACAAGCATTCCACGGGCGGCGTCGGCGATAAGGTCAGCCTGCTGCTGGCCCCGATGATCGCCGCGTGCGGCGGTTTCGTGCCCATGATTTCGGGCCGCGGACTGGGCCACACCGGCGGCACGCTCGATAAATTGGACACCGTTCCCGGTTACGACACCGCGCCGACGCTGGCAACATTTCGCAAGGTGGTCGCTTCGGCGGGCTGCGCCATCATCGGCCAGACCGAGGATCTGGCCCCGGCTGACCGCCGCCTGTATGGCATTCGCGACGTGACGGCGACGGTGGAATCGATCCCCCTGATTACCGCCTCGATCCTGTCTAAAAAGCTGGCCGCCGGTCTGACCGGTCTGGTCATGGACGTCAAAACCGGTTCCGGCGCGTTCGCATCATCCATGGAGATGGCCGTCGATCTGGCGCAAAGCATCGTTTCCGTGGCCAACGGCGCGGGCCTTGCCACATCGGCCCTGATTACCGACATGAACCAGGTGTTGGGACGCGACGCGGGCAACGCTCTCGAAGTCATGGAATGCATCCAGTACCTGACGGACGAAAGGCGTGATCCCGCTTTGCACGAGGCGACCATGGCCCTGTCGGCGGAATTGCTGATGCTGGGCGGCATCGCGAAGGACACGACCGAGGCCCGCCGACGTTTGCAAAAATCACTGGACAGCGGTGCTGCGTGCGAGCGCTTTGCGCGCATGGTCGCCGATCTGGGTGGCCCCGCCGGCCTGATGGAGCGCCCGGGCGACTACCTGCCCGCCGTCTCCACGGTGCGCCCCGTATTCGCCGATCATCCGGGCGTCGTCATTTCCATGGACACGCGGGCCGTTGGCGTCGCCATCGTTGAATTGGGCGGCGGGCGGCGGCGCGCGGACGATATCATCGACCCCGCCGTCGGCCTTTCCGACGTGTGCGCCATCGGCGAAGAGGTCGATGCCGGGCACCCGCTGGCCTTCGTCCATGCCCGCGACAAGGCTTCCTTCGATAGGGCCGCCGATAGCCTCAAATCGGCGATTTCCGTGGGCAACGAAGCGCCCTCCTCGTCCCCGGTGGTTATTCAGCGCATTGGCCGGGCCGACACATGACCCGCGCGCTCATTCTGGTGATGGATTCCTTTGGTATCGGCGCGGCCGCCGACGCCGAAACCTTCGGTGACGTGGGGTCGGACACCCTGGGCCATATCGCCCAAGCCTGCGCCGCCGGCAGTGCCGATGTGGACGGCGGCCGTTCAGGCCCTCTCCGGCTGCCCCATCTGGAAAACCTCGGCCTTGGTCTGGCGGCCAAAGCCAGCACGGGGCATTTCCCGCCCGGACTCGGCAATGTGCGCACGGGCACCGGCCTTTACGGCTTTGCCGCCGAACAAAGCCGCGGCAAGGACACGCCCAGCGGCCATTGGGAAATCGCAGGCGTTCCGGTCGATTTTGACTGGGGGTACTTCCCCGACACCTGCCCCTCGTTTCCGCCGGAATTGACGCAGGCCTTTATCCGCGAAACCGGGGTGCCGGGCATTCTCGGCGACCGCCACGCGTCCGGCACGCAAATCATCGACGAACTGGGCGAAGAGCACGTGGCGACCGGCAAACCCATCGTCTACACGTCGTCCGACAGCGTCTATCAGATCGCCGCCAGCGAAACCCATTTCGGGCTGGACCGCCTGTATGAGATTTGCGAGATCGCCCGGCGGCTGGTGGACGACCACGAGATCGGCCGGGTCATCGCGCGCCCCTTCGTCGGCGATACGCGGGCCGAATTTGTGCGCACGGGAAATCGGCGCGACTACGCCACGCCGCCGCCCGCCCCCACCCTGTTGGACCGGCTAGTGGAAGCCGGCGGCAAGGTTTACGCCATCGGCAAGATCGGCGACATCTACGCCCACCTTGGAACCACGTTTGAGGTCAAGGCCAACGGCCACGACGCCCTGTTCGACGCCACCCTGAAAGCCATGAATGACGCGGGCGAACGTAGCCTGATCTTCACCAATTTCGTCGATTTCGACATGCATTACGGCCACCGGCGCGACGTTCCCGGTTACGCGGGCGCGCTCGAACACTTCGACGCCCGCCTGCCCGAAATAATGAGCGCCATGCAGCCGGGCGACATCGCCATCATCACCGCCGATCACGGTTGCGACCCCACATGGCAGGGAACAGACCACACCCGCGAAAACGTCCCCGTCATCGCCTTCGGCCCCGGCCTCGCGCCAAAATCCATCGGCCCACGCGAAACCTTCGCCGACATCGGGCAGACCATCGCCGCGCATCTGGGAATCGCCCCGCTGGCCCACGGAACCTCGTTTCTTGATGCGTAAAATCCCCTTTCAGATCAATCATCCAATGGAGTTTTGACGTGAATTTGTCGATTGCCAAAAAAGTGAGTTTTTTCTGTGCCGCGCTGATGATGCTGTCGGTTTTCGTTGCGTCCGCCCAGGCCGCTGAACTTGAGATCAACGACATAACCGTTGGAACCGGCGCCGAGGCCGTGAACGACATGCGGGTCTCCGTCCACTATACGGGCTGGCTGACCGATGGCACCAAGTTCGATTCCAGTGTGGACCGGGGCCAACCGTTCGCCTTCGTCCTGGGCCAGGGCCGCGTGATTCAAGGCTGGGACAAGGGTGTTAAGGGCATGAAGGTCGGCGGCAAGCGCGAACTGATCATCCCGCCCGAACTGGGTTACGGCGCAAGGGGCACCGGCCCCATACCGGCCAATGCGACCCTGCGCTTCGAGGTCGAACTGCTGGCGGTCTCCGCCCAGCCCAAAGTCACCAACATCGACAACGAAACCCTCAAGGCCCTGCGCGGCCAAGGCGTCAAAATCGTCGATATCAGGCTTCCCGAAGAATGGAAGAAGTCCGGCGTCATCGAAGGCAGCAATATGCTGACCGCCTTTGGCCCCTACGGCCAATTCATCCAAACCTTCCCGGCCGCCTTCCGGGAATTGGTTGCCCCCGACGAACCCGTCATCTTCGTTTGCCGCAGCGGAAACCGCTCGGCTTCGCTCTCCAAAGTGCTGGTCGAACAGGCCGGATACACCCGAGTCCACAACCTGACCAAAGGCATCAGAATGTGGATCAAGGACGGAAATTCGGTGGTTCAACCGTAGCGGAGCGAATTCGCCGGCGGCTGCCTGAAAAACAGAGGGAGGTTACGCGGGCTCCAACTTGTTGGCGCGTTCCCTGAAGGCGTTGGGCTGGGTAAGGGCAATGTGCATACCCTTCATTAGACCCTGGGCGCTGATGGGCATCCGCAACAGGTAGTTGGCGCCTGCGTCGGCGAACGCATGGATGGTCCGGACCGTCACCTCTCCGTCAAACACGATGACGACAGGGACAAAACCGGAATTTGGAAATCGGGCGCGGACCTTCTTCAGGGCCTTGGCGAACCTTGCGCCGATGGGTTCGGCACCCACCAGGTCATGCACCACGACGATGGAGGTCTCCCCGGTGTCCTTGGTTTCCCGGGTCTCCGTAATCCCCCAATTCACCATGGTTTGCAAAGCCTGATCACCGGTCGCGGCTTGCTCCACATGGCTTATTCCGATGTTCTTGCAATGGCTGCGGATGATGTGACGGAAGGCAGCCATTTCCGACACAATGATCGCCCGATGCCATGCCCATTCCTTTTCGGTATAAATTTTACGTCCCCCCGCCCTGTTCCACGTCGCCCAGGATATCCCCCAAGGGGTCGATATCATCCACACCCTCGGCCAGATGACCGGCGAACGAGAACGTTTCCATGGCCTTCATCACTTCGGGCGAGGCCTAGAAAGCCTCCCTGAAAGCCATGTCCGACTCGCTGATGTGGTGGCCCAGCCAGTCCATGAGAAAGCCGTCTACCTCCTCCAGCTTCCCGGCGTCGAAAATCTCCGGTTTTTGGTCCAGATCATCCTGAAGCTGAAGCGCCGTCTCCTCCAAAAGCCGGTGTTCCTTCTCGTGGCTGGCCGCATCACCGAAGCCACAAGCGGCAAAGCCGATCTCTTCTCTTTTGAAATGATAGACCGTGTATTCCACCAACCCCACGACCACCGTCCTGAGCACACCCAAATCCCGGTCCGCCTTGCACGTCCGGAACAACTCGACCAACGAAAAAAGCTGGTCGTGGTCCCGGTCAATGGACCCGACGCCCGTCACCAGATCTCCGGGCAGATGCTCATATTTCATGCGTGCTCTCCAGACACCCGACCGCCCCCATATTCAACCGCACTCATGAGGCGCGCATCGGCAAAGTTGATTCTGACATGACGGGAAAAGAACCGCAAGAAACGGCTGGCGAGGGCCATCAAAACGCGGCCACCAGCGAGGCGCTGCCCAACCAGCCGGAACGAAGCGAAGCGCAGTGACTAACGACCAAGCGGGAGTGCAGCCCTAGGGACGCTTGAACGAAATCAAACAAACAAAACCGGGCTCCGCCCGTACCCGCAAAGGGCCTCAGGCCCTTTGATCCCTGATAAATGCACGTCACCGTCATCGCGACGGAGGGTATTGAGGTGGCGCGACAGGGATGGCATACTCGGTTCAGTAACCTGAAATGATGTAACTTGCACTTTCAAGGCACTAAGTACGGGGGTCGAAATGGCAGGCAAGAAATCGAAAAAAATCATCAAGAAGGCCAAAAAAACCATCAAGAAGGCGAAAAAGACAATCAAAAAAGCCAAGAAAAAATAGCCGCCACAAACGGCATCAAGTGAAGTCCACCCGTCGGTAGGGGGCAAGCCGGCGTTCCGGATGTTATCGACTGCTTTCAGCGGGAAAGCGGCCAGTTTTTTAGGCTGCCCATTTCGGCCGGAATCGACCCGCAACCAAACCGGCGACCAGCGAGGCGCGCCCCAACGAGCCCGGAACGAAGCGTAGCGCAGTGACTAACGACCAAGCGGGAGTGCAGCCTTAGTGGCGCTTGAACGAAATCAAACAAACAAGACCGGGCTCCGCCCGTGCCCGCGAAGGGACATGTCCCTTCGATCCCGCTGGTTTCAAAGAGGCTTCTTTAAAAAGTAAACTGTCACCGTAATCAACCGTAATCACAAAAGTAAACTGTCACCGTAATCACACCGTAATCAACGTTATCGACTGCTTTCAGAGGGAAAGCGGCCTATGTTTTTGGTTGCGCATTTCGGCTGGAATTGACCCGTAGCCGCCATCGCGCAGCAAAACAGCTAAGCCCTTAATTCCATCAGGTTTTGGTGATGGCGGTGACTGGTAAATAAATAAACTGTCACCTTATTCCACCCTAATTCAGGTGATTAATACGGGAGGCACGGGAAAGCGGGGGGATATTGATGGCAGGTTGAACAAGGGATACTGTCCCCGACTTTTTACTTGCCACTGACAATATCCGAAAGAACGATTCTGGTGGAGGACATATACCTATTCAAATTGCAGACGGTTTTTCGTCTCGTTGACGTTAAAAACGCCCCCGCCGAAATATTTATCCGCGCACCGTACACTTGCCGAACAACACTCCTATAATCAGACTTTGCGCTAGCGGTGTTATGCGCCAAAACATTTCTTACTTTTCGCATCTCATCAATTATTGCCCCATTCACCCGCGCATTCCTAATGTACGGTTCCGTTCGAGGCATAACGTTTTGTACGCTTTCCCGAATAAACTTGGCTTTTGTCCATTTCAAATTCTGCAACGGCTAGATTCCGAAACGAAGTGCAACACTCAGCTATGCTGGGTATGCAATGGAACAGACTTACAACCACCTCGATTTAACCGAGAGATGTGAGATATACCGTCTGCGTGTCAATCGGCATTGAACTTTGACCCCCTATCGGCGTCCAATATTGACCCCCCT
>JABGRG010000150.1 GCA_018648445.1 Rhodospirillales bacterium
GATCCTCTGTTACGAAACAGACTCAGGCGTCCCAAATGTTTTGATGACGGACAGGCTATTGCGTTGAGAAGGGCGTCATTCGGCAGTTCGTCGCCATGCCACTGGGTGAGGGTTATTCGGTGGAGGAGCAGATCACCGGCGCTGCCGAACACGGCGGCATTCAGATCATCGTCTATCCGATGAAAAAAGAGCGCTACGAGGCGCTGATGGGAGAGCGGTTTGATGGGGCGAGATCTCTAGATTATCAATTGCAGGAGTGTAGGGAACCCCGCATGGATATGGGCCTCGCGCCCGGTGGCCGGATGCGGCAGGAAATCTACGACGACCGTTACGGGTTAGACGCCTGGGACCAGCGCCACTCCAGCCGGTGCTTTGTGACCATTGCCAATTCGGCGGTGTGGACTGCGGTCACTGGAGAACGCCCACCGACCGAGCCGCCGACGGCCAAAGAATATACGAAAAGGGGTCTGCCGTGGTTCGACTACTACGGCGGTGACGCGGAGGCCGTCGAGGGGGCGGAGAAATTCGCGAAGCTCGTCAGCGTCGCCACGATGGGAAAGCAGAAGGGCGAAACGCCACTGCCGGAGAACGAGTCCGTGGATGTAGAGCGGATTATCGCGCTACGTAATGAGGGGTCGGATCAAGTTCGGGAAATTCCGCTGTAGAGGCATACCAACCTGCCATCCCAATGATGAACAGGAGCAGGAAGCATGGGAGATGACGACGGCTTTAGAATTATTATTGGTATAGGCGCTGGATTTTTACTCCTTTGGCTCGGGGGGAGCTTGCTGGGAAGTTATCTTCAGTTCGGTATGCAATTCGGCTGGTGGATAATCGGTCTTGTAAGCGTCGTCTTTATACTAGGCGCAGTGTTTTACACTGCCTTCTGGGGGCGTTAAACAAATTGCATTCTTCGACAGCGCACCAAAGCGCAAAAATACAAAAGATTATAAAAGAATGCGAATGTCTACGCGGGGGGGCGGTGGCCGAATGGCCGGGCAATTCGTTCTGGGTTTTAGAGTTTTCCCTGGTGGTTAAAGACCTTTCGCAAGAACTGGGGGAAACTGTGTAGATCGGGGATGGTGAATTATATGGTGATACAATGTATCATTATATGGTCACCACGCCACAACGTATTCCTACCTTTCATGGGGTGCTCGGAACAGTGCCTGTGTTCGTCGATCACCACAAGAGTGCCCTTGACCGAACTGTCGGCAAGCGTTTTGTTATCCTCAATGGGTTGAGACAAAATCGCCAGAGGTCGTGAGCACCAGAACAGGCACTGAGACGTCCTTTGTTCCAAATTCGAAATTCACGGTGTTCATAGCACGCAAAATGGGCAAGGCTTCTTCAATAGTCGGTAAGCAGAAGTTTTGGGTGTTATCGGCTGCTTTCAGGGGGTAAGCGGACCATGTTCCGGGCCATCGACTTCGGCTGGAATTGACCCGAAGCAGTCATTCCAAAATCGGCAAATTGAAGAAGAACCTGCAGCCACCGCCCGTTTCCGAATAATAATCAATTGCACCACCATGTTGTTCAACAATCGCCTTGGCAATACTGAGACCCAACCCGGTTCCGCCTTTTACCCGGGTGTCGGACGAATCGACTTGAGTAAATTTCTCGAAGATGGCTCCCCGGCACTCTTCAGGAATGCCCGGACCGTTGTCTTTTACGTTTATGCGAAATGTGCTGCTATCTTGTGTGACCGACAACTCGACCTGCTCTCCATCCGGAGAAAACTTCGCCGCATTGGACATCAGATTAGATAGAACTTGCATCAGGCGGTTCTTGTCACCGTTCACCAGCGTTTTTTCATTCATCACAGCATTTGCGTTAACGAAAGTTACGCCGTGTTTGTCCCCATAGCCCTTGTTGGCCTCTATCGCCTCTTCGACCAGCGATACGACATCCACGGGCTCCATATGAAGCTCCATTTTCCCGGCTTGGATTTTTTCCATATCCAGAATGTCGTCGATCAGTAGCGCCAACCTGTCACTGTTGGCGTATGCGACGTCAATCATCGATTGGAGTTTATCAGGTAGTGGGCCAATGGTTCCCGACTGTATGAGACCGAGAGTACCCTTTATCGATGTCAGTGGCGTCCTAAGTTCGTGGCTGACTGTCGAGGTAAACTCCTGTTTTGCTTTCTCAGCCTGTTTACGTTCCTCGATTTCTATGACGAGTTTTTCGTTGATTTCCTCAAGATCCTGAGTGCGGAGACTGACAAGGTCAGACAAGGCTTGAACCCCCGGAATCCACTTGAACAAACCGATTGCCAGAAACACAAAACCGCCCAGAAAACCGACAAATTTCTCTAGAAACGCTTCCGTTTCCGTATCGCCAATAATGACGAACCGGTTGAGGCTCTCGAAGTTATCACTGATGTCAAGAATACTGCCGAACAATAAGAGACCGAACCCGGCAATGATTAATTTCCAACCGTTCCGTGACTGCTCAAATCGGTTGCGCCCCGAAATCCAAAGGAAAAATACAATTCCAAATAAGACTAATGCTCGAATAATTTCAAGGGCGACATCTGTCACGAATAACTACTCCGAACTCAAGGTTTCCTAATAACATATTATGTTCAGAAAGCGGGTTACAGGGGGATGTTGCAGATGGTTGGCTGGGATGATGCGGAAATATAACTATAAGTCACAAACGCGAATAGCAACGCAGCCAACATCCAAGAGATAAATGAGGTCATCATCCACTAGAGATGCCGTACATTAGGTATCTCTAAACAGCCGTTTGTGGCTATCAGCCGAAGGCCGCAACTATATCGTCATATGATAGTGTGGCTTTTGTCGATCCCTTCTGAGTTTCGCTGGTGACGCCTTTAACCATCCCTTGCAGGGTATTTAGAAAATTTGACTGAGCATAACTTGGGGTGGAGACCACACCGAGAACGCAAATCAGCAATGAAAAAATAATTTTCCGCATCAACTGGTCCTCCTTGCGACTAGTGTACAACCATTCTGCTAGGCGAAGCACGCTTCGCCATATCTCGTCCTCATTAATGTGCTGTCTCAACCTTGCAGCAATTTCCGCACGGATCGCACTTAGACATTCAAATTATCCATTCCGCTCTTCCTTTTGGGCAGTCGTTGCCTCGGGGGGAAGTGGCACGCTTTCGAGCGCAGACACTAACCCGATTGGCGGGCCTGACGCAGGGCTTTGGCCATCCGTTCGGCGCGAATGATATCTTCCGTAGGCATCTTGGTGACAAGTTCCGCGCGCCGATTAACGGCTACATGGCGTCCACTTTTCGGAAGGTCTGAAACGGCGAACTCGAGCCATACGTAGGCCAATACGGGGTTTTTTGGCACCCCCTCGCCTTTGTTGTACATATTGGCAAGATTATACTCGGCTCGCGGGTAGCCCTGAACAGCGGCCATCCAAATCAACGAAAACGCCTCTTTGGTGTTTTTCTCGACTCCTTCGCCCCGGCGGTACATTACCCCCAAATTGTTCTGCGCCGCCTTGTTGCCTCCGTCGGCAGCTTCGCGATACCATTTGATCGCCTTTTCATAATCTTTATCGACGCCTAAACCCTTGTGATAAAGCAATGCCATCACATACTGGGCTTTGGTATCTCCCCCTGAGGCAAGCGGCTCCAGCAGTGCGTGCGCGTTTTCGTAGTCTCCATTGCGATAGGCATCGACCCACGATTCAGCTTCCGCCGACAACGGATATGCGGCGAACAGGAGAACAAATGCGGCGATGGGGAGAACCCGGCACGCGGAAAAAAAGCGGTTGATCGCGTTCATGTGGATTTCCTTCTCTGACCCAGGGCGGTTTCGTTTTGCGAATCGTTCGCAATATGCAAAGAAAAAATCGAAAACGCTGCCCCTACGTGTCACAAAATTCAAAATCGTTCGTCCGAACGCCGATATCGCAAATCGTGTGCCAATTACCTCATTTTCCACGCCGTAGCGGTGTTGGACTGTCACTTGTGTGCCCGGCGAACAGGAAAAGCTGTTCGGCACTTTCGAACGCCTAAGCGTGCAACCGACCGGCGGCGAAAAAAGTACCGGGCTGGGCCTCGCCATCGTCAAAAAGATAATCGACGCCCATAAAGGAAATATATCCGTGGAAAGCAAAATCGGGGAAGGAACCTGCTTCACAGTAGCACTTCCGTTGACAGCAAATGCCCCCGAGGGCACTTAAGAGTGGCCTTAACCAGCGCTGCCGGTCACGTGACGGGTTGTCATGGAGTTGTTCGGAGGGGATTGCCCGGTTCCGCAGGTCACGAAACGGCTACGGTGTTCTCGGTGTGGATCGCGCGATTCGGATAGCCGTCCACACATGACCCACTCCCAATTTCGGCGACTACTCGCGGGATCATATTTCCTGGGGTTTCGCTCAGCGTCGCTGAAAGCCCTTGCGCTGCATCTGCCCCCCATTCCTTGGTACCACGCAGGAACTGCCACCAACCCTGAATCCTCCACAGGTTGTTAAGTTGCCGATAGCCGAAGTTCTCGAGAATTGCTACTCCGGTCAGAACAACCAAATCGGCGGGCTTGAGCATGCGCCGAAGCTCCATCTCTTCGAGCGCCATGGAACAAACGCTGATGAACACCCCGAAAACGAAGGTAAGCGCCATGTAGGCGAGGAAAAACTCCCAGCTCAGGATGCCTAGATACCAGAACAGCGGCATCAGAAAATACCCCATCGCCTCCAGAACGGGCCCGATTACGTCGGAACTGAAAACGTAGACATACCCGACCGTTCCGGCCAGGCCATAGCGAGGATTGCCGAGCATACGGATGTGCTTGAAAAATGTTTCCAGCGCACCGCGCTGCCAACGGGTTCGTTGGCGGCGCAGGACGGCCAGGCTCTCCGGCGCTTCGGTCCAGCAGACAGGATCGGGAACGTATCGGATGCCGTAGTTGATGTTGTGTTCGCGTAGGTGCCGATGGATTTTGACGATGATCTCCATATCCTCGCCGACCGTTCCGTGACTGAAGCCACCAACAGCAATGGCGATGGACCGACGAAAAATTCCGAATGCACCCGAAACCAGCATCAGTGCATCCATTTCGCTCCAGGCCAGGCGGGCGATCAGGAAGGCGCGCAGATATTCGACAACCTGAAACAACGCCAGCATATTCGACGGCAGGCCAATGGAAGCTACGCGTCCGCTACGAATGGTGCTGCCATTGGCGAGGCGAATGCTTCCGCCAACGGCTACCACGTCGTCGGGTTCGATCAGGAAGGGCTGGACGGCGCGCAAAAGGGAATCCGCTTCCAGCAACGAGTCAGCATCTACAACGCAAAACAGAGGCGCGCGCGCCAGGTTGATACCTGCATTCAGGGCGTCGGCCTTGCCGCCATTGTCCTTGTCGATGACGATCAATTTCGGGTGCCGGTCGGATCCGTAGACGGCCTTGATGCCTTTGTGCGACACGGATTCATTGAACGCCCGGTCAATGGACTCGAGCTCGTAAGTTTCAATCAAAACTTCGAGTGTGCGGTCCTTGGAGCCGTCGTTTATGACGATGACTTCGAATTCGGGATAGTGCAGCGCCAGCATCGAGCGAACGCTTTCGACGATGGTCTCCTCCTCACCGAAGGCTGGGACAAGCAGCGATATCGGCATCGTCTGCTCGTTCAAGCGCCACCATGCGGTCAAGGTGTCGGGTGGAATTCCGCGTCGGCGAAGGGCGCGAAAAGACAGTGCCAATTGAAGTACGTAAACAAGGTTCTGCAATACGCCGTTGCCAAAGATGATGACGCCCAAAACCAGAGCTGCGTCGGCTCCCCAGGCCAGAAAAGTCTCCAAGGGAAGCATCAATTGCCCCCCAATTGGTTCAGTGCCAGCCGCGCCATTTTTGCGCCGTCGCTGTCGCCGAGACTTCGGTCAAGCAACGTTTGAGCCCCCTCGTCCCCCATCTTGCCGATTGCCTCTGCGGCGCGGAAACGAACCCACCATTCGCTGTCCTCGAGTAGCTCAGCCAAGGTTCCGAGCAAACGCGGCAAGCCAATCCGACCGGCGGCGATGGCTGCTTGTGCGCGGACTTCCCACGAATCATTTGCCAATCCGAGTGAAATCGCCGGGGTTGCCGCCGGATGCCCGATAAGGCCCAGCGCGCGCATGGTTTCGGCGCGGACATCGGTCGAAGCGTGGTTGACGCCGATCCGCATTAGCTTTGGCAAGATGCTGAAGTCCTGCGTGTGACCGAGCGCGTATATGAGCGCCGTTAGCGCGGGCGCAGGAACGGTGTCGAGATGAGGAAGGAAGGCACTCGAATCATATCGCACCAAGGTGCAAAACAGATTGCGCAAACTACGTGGAAATCCGCCCTTGTGGTGCTGGAACCAATCCAGAATTCGCCCCAAATCCACCGGTTTATTGATCTTGAGCAAAACGTTCGCTGCCGCGATCCTAACCTCGATGTTTGAGTCGTCTAGGGCGCTATCAAGCGCTTCGACAACTTCCTCGCTGTCAAAGAACGCTAGGGTCATAGCGGCTTGCAACCTCTGGTCGGGTGTTCCCGTTCGCAGCCGTTTGATGTCATCCTCGACGACCCCAGAGCGTTTTAGAAGTTCGATTAGGATTTCGCGCGCATTGCCAGAAACCGAATTGATGAGGCTTCGGACCAGCGGCCCCATCAACCGCAAGTCGCTCGGTTTAAGTTCGTTCACGATCTCGTCGATGGTGTCAGGGTTGTCCAGACAGCGAAAGATAAGAGGACGAAGTTCGGCCACGCGCGCTTCTTCGGCGGCCACTCGTCGTTCCAGCAAGCGTCGGCGAATGACCAGCAACACCATAAACGCGACAGAAAACGCGGCTAGGAAAAGGGTGCCCCACCAAATTGCCAAGAATGCGGTCATCGCCATCAGAAGCGTATCGTCAGGCCGGTCGAGACGTCCTTCTTGATATAGGAGTTCTCTCGGTCTTCGCGCAGAAAGTCGAGTCGCAGATCAACATCAGGCGTAACACCCACAACGATGCCAGCCGTCAATGACTGGGTGCCCACCGACACCCCTGCGTCAGATTCCGGCGCATCGGACCAACCGACCTTGAGGCGCAACCGTTCCAAAACCTGTGCGTCAACGCGTGCGGACCACCCGGTCAAACGCTTTGCGCTTGCGTCGAAGGAATTGAGCCACCGTCCGGTGATCCATACGCGGCCATCAAAAAGATATTGCCGCAATCCAGGGGTCAGGTCCGTGACGCTGGA
>JABGRG010000019.1 GCA_018648445.1 Rhodospirillales bacterium
CCGCGCCGTCGACGCCGAAGACACCCGTCAGCGCCGCCATATGCGCAGCCCGGAATTGTTCCCCATCAACCGCGCGGGCGCCGTCCCTCACGATCTGGGCGCGCCGGAGGAAGACCCCTTCCATACGGTCAACAGCTTTTCGTGGCAGAACACGACACGCTGGAAGGATCTGAACTGCCACTTTGTGATCGAGATCGCGCGCGACGGTCTCGTCTTCGGTACACAGTGGGCGGCGGGTCACTATCCGCAGGTCAAAACGGCGCTCACCCATCTGGAACAGTACGATACCGACGATGATGGCCTGATCGAACACAGTGGCTGGCCCGATCAAACGTTCGATAACCTGCCCATGGTCGGTCCGTCGGCCTATTGCGCCGGGCTGTGGCTGGCTGCCTTGCTGGCCGGTGCGCACGTTGCCGAAGCAGCGGGTGACACGGCCCAGGCCGCGACATGGCGGGCCATGTCCGCCAAGGGCGCAAAATCTTACGAAGCCGCCTTGTGGACCGGAACGCATTTTCGTTTCGACACGTCAGGCCCGCTGTCCGAAGCCTACTTTATCGAGCAGCTATTCGGCCCCTTCATGGCCCGGCGCTACGGTTTCGGCGAAATCGTCGATGCCGACAAGGCGCGTACCGCCCTGCGTACCGTGTTCGAGAAAAATTTCGAAGGCGCGGGACAGGGCAAGGGCGTGGTCAACGTGGTGATGCCGGAGGGCCGGGAAATTCCGTGGATCGCCGATGATGTCCCGGAATCGAACCAGCGAACGGAGGTCATTGTCGGAATTAACTACAGCTACGCGGCGCAGCTTGAGAGCTGGGGACTTAAGGATGAAGCCGAGCGTGTGCGTACCGCACTTTATCGCGAACTTTACGAACAGCGCGCCCTGTTTTTCCGCATTCCCGCCGCCATTGACATCGCGACGCCGACGTACCGCGCGGCCATGAACATGCGGCCCTTGGCCGATTGGTTCTCGGCCTCATGGCCCATAAGGGAGAAATGACCAAATGACCGAACTTTCCGCAGGCAAACTTTGGGGCATCCGCCGTCTGGCCGACGCGAACGGGCGTTTCAAGATGACCGCTGTCGATCAGCGCCCGCCGATCAAGAATTATGTCAAAGAGCAGCGCAAGGTCGATGAAGCGTCTTATGAAGACGTCGCCGCCGTCAAAATTGTCCTGACCCGCGAGCTGGCGCCGTTCAGTTCGGCCATGCTGCTTGATCCCCATGTTGCCTATCCGCAGGCCGTCGAATACGTCAGCCCGGCACAGGGACTGATTGCGACGCTGGAAGATTCGATATTCGAGGAAACGCCGCGCGGCCGCCTGAGTGCCGAAATCGACAACTGGAGCGTCGAGAAGATTAAGCGCAGCGGAGCCGATGCGGTCAAGGTGCTGGCCTGGTACCGGCCCGACGCCGCGCCCGACATTTGCGCCCGTCAGCAAGCCTACGTGCGCAAGATTGGTGACGAATGCAAACGTTTCGACATCCCGTTTGTGTTCGAGTTGCTGGTCTATCCGCTGCCCTTTGAGCCCAACCAGACCACCGACTACATTGAACACAAAGGCAAGCACCCCGACCTGGTTCTCAAAAGCGTTGAAGTCTTTGCCGCGCCCGAATTTGGTATCGACGTATTCAAACTGGAAAGCCCGGTTCCGGCGGCCACAATCGCCGATCCCGACAAGGGCGACGCAAACGAAGTGACGCGCACCCAGGAATTGTTCGACGAACTGGGGCGTCTTGCGGGCCGCCCGTGGGTCATGCTTTCCGCCGGGGCGGGAATGGTCGAGTTCAAGCATGTGCTTCGCTATGCCTTCAATGCGGGGGCATCGGGCTATCTGGCCGGGCGCGCCATCTGGTGGCCCGCTTTCCTGAAATTCCCGGACCTCGATGCCATGACGGCCGAGTTGCGCGCCTCAGGCGTGCCATATATGGCCGAATTGGGCCGCCTGACCGACGAAGCGGCAACGCCGTGGTTTGACAATTCCGCCTTTGGCGGGTCGGCTGATCTGGCCGGTAAAGGCGCTCGTTTCCGTAACGATTACGCCAGTTTTGGAGAGTAGAATGACCGCAACCATCGGCGTGGTCGCCTTGGGCCGCAACACATTCGACGTTCCTTTTGCCGAGGAAATCACCAAGGCTGCTTTCGCCCGGCTTGACGATCTGGATGTTAAGATTGTCGGCCCGCGCGAATTGCTGTTTGACGCCGATGCTGTTCTGGCGGCGCTGCCTGCGCTAAAAGCCCAGCCCCTTGATTTGCTTCTTTTGTTGCAGGTGACCTTCACCGACGCGACCATGACCGTCGCGCTGGCCGATGAAATCGACGCGCCGGTTGCCCTGTGGGGGTTCCCCGAACCGCGAACCGGCGAACGGCTTCGCCTCAACTCGTTGTGCGGCATCAATCTGGCTGCTCATGCCCTGCGCAGAGGTGGGACAGACATCAAATATCTTTTCGGCGCACCTGATACTACCGATTTGACGGCCCTGACTTCGGGCGTGTCTGCATCTGAATTCGTGCCTGCGTCGGGGACGCGAGAAATGGACGAAACGGGCGGCGCAAAAGTCGTCGAAGCGCTGAAGAAGGTGCGCATCGGCGTCTTCGGGCAGCACCCGGACGGTTTCCACACCTGCGAATACGACCCGGCGCAAATTTCCGCCATGACCGGAGCAACGGTCGAGGCCCACGCCCTGCCTGGCGTGTTTGATCGCGCGCGCGGCATCGATGCCGACCGGGTCGCCGACATCCATGCGAAAACCGACAAGCGGGTCGCCAACCTGGCCGATATGGAACCCGAGGCACTGGACAAGGGTCTGCGGGTTTACGCCGCCCTGTCGGATTTGGCCAAGGAAGGCGCGTATACGGGACTTGCAGTGCGCTGCTGGCCCGAATTCTTTACCGATTACGGCTGCGCGGCCTGCGGGGCCATGGCCATGATCAGCGGCGACGGTATTCCTTGCGCCTGTGAGGCTGACGTTTTCGGCAATCTTTCCAGCCAAATTTTACAAAGCCTGACCGACGAGCCGGTATTTCTGGCCGATCTGGTGGACATCGACACGAACGACGATACGGGCGTCTTCTGGCATTGCGGTCTGGCTCCCGACACCATGGCCGACCCGGATGCGGGGGTTCGCGTCGGCATCCATTCGAACCGCAAGAAACCGTTGCTGCACGAATTTCCGCTGAAGCCGGGGCGCATCACGGTGGCACGCCTCAGCCAGTCGCGCGGTGAAGTCCGTATGATTTTGGCTGGCGGAGAGATGATCAAACGGCCAAATAGTTTTTCAGGCACATCCGGCGTCGCGCGGTTTGATCGCCCGGCGTCGGAAATTCTGGACGGCGTCATGGGCGAGGGATTGGAGCATCACTACAGTTTCGCCTACGGTGAATTCCGCCCTGCCCTGCGCGCTGCCGCCCGTTCGTTGAACATTCCGGTGGTCGAACTGACATGATGGAAGCGCTGAACTGGAACCGGGCTGAAGCAATCGCCGGAACGGCTCCGGCGAAGGCCGACGGCGCGACCGTTACCATCGAAACCGCCGCCGGACCACTAACCCTGCAACCCTGGGCCGACGGCGTGTTCCGGCTAACGTTGGGAGCAGCTCCGGCTGATCCTTATGGCATTTTGACCATGCCGACGCCGACAATCGACGGCAACGCGACCCTTACAGGTGATGAAGCGGTGCTTCACGCCGGAAACGCCGAGTTGCGCATCGATACCACGGAACTGTCCCTGACGCTGGCGCGCGACGGGAAGGAAGTGTTGGCCTCCGCCGACGACGGCCACTTTGTGCGCACGCGGCGCATTCCGCCCTTCTCGAAGCTGGGCGAAAGATTGTCCATCGCACTGGCCTTGCGTTCGGGCGAACCGGTTTACGGGCTTGGCGAAAAGTGGGGCGGACTGAACCATCGCGGCCAGTTAATCCGCTCGGACAACTGGGATTCTCTCGGCGACAACGCCGAAATCAGCTATAAAAACTGCCCCTTCGCCTGGAGCCCCGAAGGTTGGGGAATGTTCATTTTGTCGGCGGCGAGAACCGAGCATGGCGTCGGCTTTGCACCGTGGTCGCAGCGTTCCTATATCGCCAGCATAGAGGAACCGCCGCTCGACTTCTTCCTCATCGCCGGAACCGACGGGGCGGACATCATCGAACGCTACACCGGCCTGACCGGACGCATGCCCGAAATCCCGCTGTGGAGTCTGGGCATCTGGGTTTCACGGGCCTATTACCGCACCCCTTATGAAATGATGGAAGCCGCGCGCACCCTGCGGGATCGAGATCTTCCCACCGACGTTATCTGTCTGGACGGTCGCGCCTGGCAAAACACCGACACCCGCTTCGAATTCGCTTTCGACCCCGCACGGTTCAATAATCCCAAGGGAATGTGCGACGACGTTCACGATCTCGATATGAAACTGTGCGTGTGGGAATACCCACTGGTTTCGGCGGACGGACCGCTGTTTGCGGATATGGAAGCCAAGGGATGGCTGCTGAAAGACGAGACGGGCGCGGCGGCGCGCTATGAATTTGATTCCGAACCCTTCGGCAAGGTGCTGACCCAGCTACCCGAAAGCGGGCTGGTCGATTTCACCCATCCCGATGCCTACGAATACTGGCGCGACCTGCATACCGAGCTTTTCAAATTGGGCGTCGACGTGATCAAGCCCGATTTCGGCGAACAGGTCACCGACAACATGATTGCCCATGACGGATCGACCGGGGCACAGCTGCATAACGTTTATTCGCTGCTTTATAACCGCTGCGTGTTCGAGGCGACCGAGGCGGCGTTCGGCAAGGGACAGGCCGTTCTGTTCAGCCGCTCGGGCTGGGCCGGAAGCCAACGCTACCCCATGCAATGGGCTGGTGATTCCCAGGCCGACTGGGAAGGTCTAGCGGCGGCTTTACGCGGCGGGCAAAGCTGGGGCATGTCGGGCGTGCCGTGTTACGCCACGGATATCGGCGGGTTCTACGGCCCGCAGCCGTCGGACGAGCTGTTCATCCGCTGGACCCAGGCCGCCGTGTTCGCCAGCCACATGCGTTTTCACGGGGTCGGCGAACGCGAACCCTTCAATTTTGGGACAGAAACCGAGGACATCGCGCGGCGCTTTATGAAACTTCGCTATCGCCTGCTGCCCTATATCGACGCGGCCATCGTTGAAGCCCAAAAAACCGGGCTGCCGGTGATGCGCGCCATGGCGCTGGCGTACCCCGATGACCGGGCAAGCTGGGCGTTCGAGGATCAATACATGTTCGGCCCCGATATCCTGGTCGCGCCGGTGCTGCGGGCGGGTGGATCGGTCTCGTATTACCTGCCGTCCGGCCGGTGGTGGAACTTCTTTACCGGCAAAGCGGTTGAAGGTGGACGAGCCATCACCGAGACCGTGCCGCTAGAGGAAATACCCGTATTTGTTCGCGACGGCGCAGCGGTCGAGATGGGTCCGGAGGTTAGCCACACGGGCGAATTGGGTGGCAAGATCATAGTTGACGGAGTTTTGAGTTACGGCAACGGTGAATTACTGCAACGAGGATAACGAAAAAAACGGGGAGCTATCTTATGCAGTTGCTAGCAAAGTTTACCGCCCTTCTGGGCGCAGTGAATACGGCAATCCTGACGGTTGGCCGCCAAATCGCCTGGGTAGCGCTGGTGGTGATGGTATTCGTCATCCTTTTGCAGGTTTTCTTTCGCTACGTTCTGAACAACGCGCTGCCCTGGCCCGAAGAGGCAGCCCGCACGCTAATGATCTGGATGATGGCCCTGATGGCGCCGACCGGTTATCGCTGGGGGGCTTTCGTCAGCATCGAACTGGTCCCCGACATGCTGCCCCCGGTTGTTCGCCGCGCGTTGCATATGGCGATCTTCCTTTTGTCGAGCGTCATCCTGTTCATTTTGTTGCAGCAGGCGCGCAAGCATTTCGGAACGGGCTTCATCTTCCGGTCCTCCAGCCTGATGCATATGCCACTGGCCTATGTCTATCTGGCCATGAGCGTGTGTTTAGGTCTGATGTTAAGCGTCAATATCGAAATGATCCTGCGCACTCTGGGTCGGACATTTGGCAATGTGGACGACTTCCCAAAGCCGCCCACCCCCAAATTCATAACGGAGGGTTGATGTCATGCTGATGCTCTTCCTTCCGCTTTTCCTGATTTTGCTGATGCTGGGCACGCCGGTCTTCTTCGCCATGCTGGGCGCACCGGGGATCATGCTGTTTATGGAGGGCATGGACCGCGACGTGGCCCTCATGTACCGCAACATCTACAACGGCGTGGACAGCTTCCCGCTAATGGCCATTCCGTTCTTCATGCTGGCCGGCGAGTTGATGAACAAGGGCGGCATCACCATTCGTCTGGTGGAATTCTCGCAAGCCCTGATTGGTCATTTGCGTGGCGGTCTGGCCCACGTGAACATCCTTTCTTCCATGCTGTTCGCCGGTTTGTCGGGTTCCGCCGTGGCCGATACATCGGCCCTGGGCTCGATGCTGATCCCGGCCATGGTCAAGAACGGCTACTCTCGGCGCTTCGCCACCGCCGTTACGGCGGCCAGTTCGGTCATTGGGCCGATCATTCCGCCGTCGGGCATCATGATCATTTACGCCTATGTCATGGAAGTGTCGGTCGCAGCCTTGTTCGCGGGCGGGATCATTCCTGGCATTCTGGTCGGTGTCGGCCTGATGATCGTGGTTTCGGCCATGGCCAAGGCCAAGGACTTCCCCGTGGCCGGTCCCAAGGCCACCTGGCTGGAACGCTGGAAAGCCTTCGTCAAAGCGCTTTTGCCGCTGATGACGCCGGTTATCATTCTGGGCGGCA
The DNA here is from genome assembly GCA_018648445.1 of Rhodospirillales bacterium. The sequence continues at coordinate 6,802 of JABGRG010000019.1, forward strand.
TTCTGGGCGGGCTGTTCACGCCGACAGAGGCTTCCGCTGTGGCCGCCGCCTACGCCATGTTCATCGGCATCTTTATCCTGCGTTCGCTGAAATTTGGCGATCTGCCCCGGATTTTCATGAAGTCGGCTTTGACGTCGTCGGTAGTTCTGCTGCTGGTGGGTGCGGCCATGGCCTTCAAAACCGTGGTCAGCCTGTCGCATGTGGCCGAAGAACTGGCCAACTGGATCATCACCCTTTCCAATGATCCGCTGCTTCTGCTGCTGCTGATCAACGTTTTGCTGTTTATCGTCGGCATGTTCCTGGATGCGGGACCGGCGATCATCATCCTGGGCCCGATCCTGGGGCCGATCTTCCTCAGCATCGGCGTCGATCCCATCCACTTCGCGATCATCATGAGCGTGAACTTGACGGTCGGGCTGGCAACGCCGCCCATGGGGCTTGTGTTGTTTGTCGCGTCCTCGGTATCGGGGGAGAAAGTGGAAGCCATTTCCAAGGCGATACTGCCGTTCCTCGCGGTCGAGGTTCTGGTCATTTTCATGATCACCTACATACCAGCGATTTCCATGTTCATGCCCCGCCTGTTGGGGCTCGCCAACTAGTGGATAGAATCTAACATATGGCACCCATACGATCCCATATCCCGGTTTTTCGGCAGGAGAGTGACCGCAGGCGATGCCTTTGCATCGTCAAGGTTGCTCGACGCACAGAAAAGCCGGGTTATGGGACCCGCAGGGCGGCTTCCCAAGCCCGCCGGACGCGTTGTCCAATGCTTGTGATGCGACGGCATCACGTCGCACCGAACGCCTTTCCGGGCGAACTTGGGAAGCCGTCGTATGGGAGCCATATGTTGGATTTTATCCACCAGCTTTAACCCTGCGCCCAATAAAAAGGAGAAAAACCGAAAACAATAAAATCGTTACAGGCAAAGACTTCACGTCAACAAGGAGGAGTTGTAATATGTTGAAATTCACCAAAATGGCAGCGGTCGCGATTGCCGTTGTCGGTTCCATGGCATTCGGCGCGGTCAGCGCCGACGCCGCCAAGTACAATCTGCGCGCCAGCGCCAATTCGAATGATCAGGACGAAGATTACGACGGTCTCGTCGTATTTAAGGATTTCGTTGAATCCCGTTCCAACGGCGAAATCTCGGTCGAATTGTTCATCGGCACCCAGCTTTGCTCCAAGGGCGCGGAATGCCTGCAGGGCGTGGCCGACGGCACCATCGACATCTTCATCACCACCAGCGGCGGCGCCGCCGGTGCGTTCCCCTACATCCAGGTTCTGGATCTTCCCTACCTGCTGCGTGATGACCGCATCGCCGAAATGGCTCTTAGCGGTGATTTCACCCGCGTCGTGCGGAAAATGGCCCTTGACGATTCGGGCGGAATGATCCGCCTGATGAGCATCGGCAACACCGGTGGCTGGCGCAACTTCGCCAACACCAAGCGGGTCGTCAAATCCCCGGCTGACCTCAAGGGCCTGAAAATTCGCACGGTCGTCGCCGACCTGCCGCAGGAACTGGTTCGCGCGCTGGGCGCCAGCCCCACTCCGATTCCGTGGCCGGAACTCTTCACCTCGTTCCAGACGGGCGTCGTTGAAGGCTCCAAGAACGGCATCACCGACATCATGGGCATGAAATTCCCGGATGCCGGCCTCAAGTACGTGACCCTCGACGGCCACGCCTACATGGGTGCGTTGTGGTGGATGAACAACGACCGCTTCATGGGCATGCCCAAGGGCCTCCAGAAGGTTATCGTTGACGGCTTCGCAGAGCTGCAGCAAGCAACGTTCGCTTCGCCGAAGCGCAAATCCATCAAGGCCTATGGCGATTTCGTCAAGGGCGGCGGCACCCTCTACGTGCCCACGCCCGCACAAAAGGCGGAATTCAAGAAAGCCGCCGCGCCGGTCTACGACTGGTTCAAAAAGAACATCAAAAACGGCCCGGTGGTCTTCGACGCGTTGGTTGCCGCGGCAGCCAAAGCCGAAAAGGCAATCGACGGGGAATTGGCCCTCGAGATCAAATAAATCTCCCGGTCATATGATGACAATCGAAGCGAAGGGTCGCCCCTCGGGGGCGGCCCTTCGTGCGTCTCGAACAACTTCCGCTTTTTGGAGCAATTCCGCCCTTCGCCAACCTCGCCAACCTCGCCAACGAGGGCAGGTTGTGACCCAAAAGGGGGCAATGACGAGCGGCGCGGCAGCTCCACTAAAGCTCAGAGTGAATTATAACAAACTCACGGAAGCACCCTGTCGCAAGCGTTCACGCTGCTTGCAGTAGCGCACCTTGGATATCCGTGTATTTGGTATTCAGGGGTCGTGCCGGAATCTTCGCAGGGCTTTACGCATACGAGTCCGGTGCTGCATTGTTGCGAGCTGCTACACTCCTCGCCCACCCCAAGGCAGTCATAGTATTCCACATCGACGGTGTTGGAAATGTAGCTCCCGTCAGGACTAAATAGCCATGCGGTGTTGTCGATTGTACTCAACTCTCGGCGCTGAACGGCGCATGTCAGGCGATTTTCAGTTATGACTTTGAAGGTGGTCGTCCCACTCCTCAGCTCGCCTAAAGTACAGCTCACCGTGTCTCCAGTAATTCGGCAGTAAGGAGAATCATTGGTCGGCATTAACAAGCCTCGGATTGGGCCCAGCACCCGAAGGGGCGACAGGGGAAGGTTAACCGCATCGCGAATCGTGAAATCGCCCCGCGACCAGGGGCCAGGATTATCGATCACGATATCAAATATCACCGATTCTCCGGGAAGGTGTCTGTTTCTTGAGACTTCTTTTGTGATCGTTGGATTGGGGGGCGATTTGCAAAGACGTAGAAGCAATATATCGGTGGCCCCGGCTCGCTCGGTCTGGGACGCGCCGGGCATGGCAATATCAATCACATCCGATCTCGTATCCAAGCCGACAAACACGCAATCATCTTCGGTCAGAGCAAGGCTATAACCGGCGTCAAAACCTTCGCCGCCGAGATAGGTGAAGTAATCTAAATCCCCGTCAGGGTCGAGACGGGCATAATATCCGTCCCAGCCCGCCCCCTTGGTGCCGTCCAACGGCTGGCCAACCCCCAATCCTGTTTCCTTGGTTCTTCCGGTCAGATGAACAACGTGGTCAGCATCCACAATCATATCAAAAGCACTGGTGGTTAGTGTCGTATCGCCTCCAAATACGGTGCGATAAATCACACTTGCGCCATTGTTTTTGAGCTTTACCACGAAGCCGTCGGTATAGGTTTCTACCCTGCGTGTTCCGGCCACGTAGATATCAAAATTCTCATCAATGGAAACCGCATAGCCTTTATCGCCCTTCTTCTCGTTAAGGAAGGTAACGAAGTCAAAGCCCGTTCCGGTCCTGTTTACGCGCGCGACAAAGGTCTCCTGGCACTCCCAGACATAATCGACGGTAAAGTCCCCGCACGACAAAGCATCGACACTGTTTAACGTATGGCCCGCATATGCTGCGCTGGTGATGGGAAAGTCCGGTGATATCGTAACGCCCGTGACAGCGGCGAAACCGTCCTTAACCGCAATAGCGGATGCAAAATCGTTCACCCGGCCACCGAGAAGGGTGAAATATTCCAGCGTTTCCAGCGTTGGCGACAGTTTTCCAACCAAACCATCGATCACACCGTTGAAAGTCGTTTGCGGCGCACCTGGAAGAATCACATTCGGATTCAATGGCGCGCCGGGAGCAGCCGTGGTGACAGGTGCGGTGGCACCAGAAAAATACAGGCCACTCGACGCGTCAGACGTGGCATCCTCAAAAACACAGTCCGTGATCTTTGTGGAAAGTGCGGCCCGCATGAAGGTCGTACGAAGCGGTTCCCCGTCCGGGTCAATTTGCACGACGAACCCGGTCCCGTATGTTGTGGATGCCGGGTCCACGTCAAAGGCAACAGTAGGGGTCGGAAAATCCGGGCTATATGTCTCGCCACATAGATAGGCCCCGCTTGATGGGCCAACGGTGATCGCATGCGCCAGATCGGAATTGGCCCCCGAGAAATAACTCACATACCGAATTTCACTACCCGAGATGTTGTCCGGATCAAGACGGGCGGCAAAAGCCATATGCCTTCCCGGAGAAACGGCACCTGTGGCCTCGGGTAAATCGGTAGAGAGAGTCGTTCCCCCAAGCAGCAGGTCGCCATCCTCCAATACCGCAAGATCAATTAGCGGTGTTGGGGTTGAGACATTTTCTGAAAGAGTCGATTCACTGTTGCTGCCGCCGAAATACGTTCCAAAATCAATGATGGGGTCGATCGTCAGCTTGGATCCCGGCCGTCTACCCTTGATTCTAAATCCAACGGTGTCGGCGCCGGTGATACGAAAACCGGCTCTGAGAGTGCGCTGGGTGCCCCCGAGCTGATCAAAGGCTTTGGGTGCCTGGTGTATGAGCCGTCGCCCGTTCGACAGCGTGATTTCCAGGTTGCCCTTGCCATCAAGTTTGAGAGACTGGGCGCGCTTGAACTTCATATTGATGACTTCAGGATTGCCACCGGCCCTAATGGTGAAATAATACGAAAGTCGTCCATTCGCGCTGGAAAGCCACATATCGGTATCTGGATAAAGCTTGTCGTAGCGGACCTGCGAATAGCTAGGTACTTTACGTTTCCAGTTCGACTGTATGTTGCCCTCATAAAGATTGACGAAGGTCGCGGGGCTGCCCACGGCGCGAACCGTCGCAGACGAATTGGCGTTGACGAAGTCTAAATGAAGAGCGACGGCGCTTGTTGAGCTTGCCGATGGCCTGGTTTCGAAAGATCGTGCATTGTTGCCCTGCGATTTGTTCGAACTGCTCGAGAGAACAGTTACGATGGATTTCTCGGTCAAAAACAAATTGTAGCCAGGATGGCGAACAAAGAAACTGACACGCTCATCTTTCTGGCCTTGGTTCTTCTCAAATAATAATGGCATGGAAGTCGTTGACAATGGCGTCCGAGCCGTCATTGGTGCGGTTGGTCGGGCCACGGAAGGTGTCGGCTGCGGTGAAATGCTTGAGGGTGGTTTTTTTTCAGCAACCACGCAGCCTGTGAGAGTGAGTGATGCTACTATGGCTATCCAATGCTGTGCTCGGCAATTTTTCCAATTGAGTACCGGCATGTTCCATTCCCCCCACTGTCATGGCCCACTCCAAAGAGGATATATGGTGCTTGGGGGCGAATATTGAAGCCTAGAAGACGCCAGCACTCGATATCGCCTCCTGGCTATTCCCGGACTAGTGCCCCGTGCCCGTCGCACCGTCGGAAACCCATTTCAAGCAGACATCTTGGCCGTTCTGCGACTCCCGTTCATGAGCACAATTTCTAGTCGAAGGGGTACAGGTTGCCCTTGTAATCATCGACGAGGATATGAGCGCGCTCGATTTGTTCGGGCGTCATCTTTTTGATGATTTCCTCTTGCGAGATGGCCGCGTCGGGGTCGCCGCCGATGGCCGACAGCACGTACCACATAAGCCCTCGCACCAGATCCGGGGCGGGCATTCCGCGACCGATTTCGTAGTACCAGCCAACGCCCGACTGCGCGCCGGGATGGCCGCGCAGGGCCGAGCGCAGATACCATTCGAAGGCGCGTTCGTCATCGCGCACAACGCCCAGACCCATGGCGTACATCACGCCGATTAGCTCTTCCGCATCGGCGTTTCCGCTTTGCGCAGCGGGCAGCAGTTCGGCCATCGCTTCGGTGAACTTGCTGGCGTCCATAAGATCGCGGGCCTTCTGGATGTCGGCCATGAGCGGCCCCGTCCAGCAAAGCGCTATCAGCAAACCAAGGATGGGTAGAAATGGCCTGAGCATCGACGCTCTCCGGTTATCAAGCGAGATTTATGAGGTATATTATACGAAATTGCTGATAGAGACGACCGGATGCCGAAAACCTTTCGATCCAATTTTCTTTCCCTGCTCGTCGTCCTGTCGACGGGATCGGCGCTCATGGCCGCCGAGCTTCCGGCCGCCGTTACCAACGCGGATTATCGCCCGGTCGATGCGGCCCAGGCGGCACTGGGACGGTTTCTTTTCTACGACAAAATATTAAGCGGCAACCAGAACATCGCCTGCGCCACTTGTCATCACCACGACCACGCGAGCTCGGACGGATTGTCGCTGGGCGTTGGCGAAGGCGGCGTTGGATTGGGGCCGAAAAGGGTATTCGGCGAGCCCGGCATCACGCAAAACCGGCGCATCCCCCGCCATTCACCGACGTTGTTTAATTTGGGCGCGCGGGAATTCACCCGGTTGTTCCACGACGGACGGGTTTTCGAAGACCCCACCGATGCAACCGGTTTCAACAGCCCGGCCGAGGAATTCCTGCCCGAAGGCTTGACGACCGTCACGGCGGTTCAGGCGCTGTTTCCCCTGCTGTCGGAAGTGGAAATGGCCGGCCAGACCAGTGAAAACCCTGTGGCCCGGGCGATTTTGCGGCGGCAGGATTATGCCTGGAACATCCTTGTCGAGCGTATTCAGGCCATCAACGAGTACCTTCCTCTGTTTCGCGACGCCTTCGCCGACATTAAAAAGGCCACCGACATTTCGATTACCCATATCGCCAACGCCATCGGCGCTTTCGTCAATTCCGAATGGCGCGCCGATAGCAGTCCCTTCGACGCCTATTTGCGTGGCGACGAAGCAGCATTCGGCGTGATCGAAAAGCGCGGCCTCGAACTCTTCTACGGCAAGGGTGGATGCGCCGCCTGCCATTCCGGGAAATTCCAGACCGACCACGAATTTCACGCCATCGCCATGCCCCAGTTCGGACCGGGCCGAACGCGCATGTTCGATCCCGTCGTCCGCGACCGTGGACGCATCAATGAAACGGATGAGCGCGAGGATTCACACAAATTCCGCACCCCGAGTTTGCGCAATGTGGCCATCAGCGCCCCCTATGGCCACACGGGGGCCTACCGAACGCTGGAAGCCGTCGTCCGTCATCACCTGAACCCGGTGGCGGCGTTTCGCACCTACGACCCCGGCCAGACGATCCTGCCGCCCGAAGCCAGACTAGCAAAGGTCGATTTTCTGGTCTTCGAGAATACGGTCGAACAAGCGTCCATCATTGCCGCCAACGAGCTTGAACCGGTCGACCTGACCGATCGGGAAGTCACCGACCTGATCGCTTTCCTAAGGACGTTGACCGACGGGAAAGGCCTGAAAGGCCGCCTCGGAGCGCCACAAAACGTTCCCAGCGGCTTGCCACTGGATGAATAGCCGATGGTCCAAAAAAACCGCAGCTTGTGGGTTACTTCAGCGCGCCAGCCGCCCTTTCGTATTCGATCTCCGCGACCGGAATTCCAAGCGGCTTGCCTTCGATCAGCCTGATAACCTCGGCCACCGCGCCGCTTTCCATTGCCAGACGGCAGTCGGGGGTGTTGGCGGCCATGTGGCAGGTCATGGTCAGGTTTTCGAGTTCCGACAGTTCGCCGACGTAGGGTTCGGCGGAAAAGACATCAATGCCGGCCGCCGCGATTTCACCGCTACGCAAGGCGTTGGCAAGTGCGGCTTCATCCACAATGCCGCCGCGCGCGAGGTTGAGCAGGCGGGCCGTGTGTTTCATCATGGCAAATTCCTTATCACCAATCAGGTTGATGGTGAGCGCCGTGCGTGGCACGTGTAGGGTGACGAAATCACACGTCTTGTAGATGGTTTCCTTGTCGGTCCATTCGATATCAAGTTCCTTGCCGAACGCCTCGTCGGGCTCGATGTCGTTGGCCAGGATGCGCACGCCGGGAAAGCCGCCCTTCAAGTGGCGAATGACCCGCTTGCCGATACGCCCCACGCCGATGACGCCCACGGTGCTTTCGGCCAGCCGCACGCCAACGAACTTTTTCCAGCCTTTGGCGCGGATTGCGCGGTCGGCCTGCCCCACACCGCGCGCCACATCCATCATCAACGCGATGGTGAGTTCTGCGGTGGCAGGCGACGGCCCGTCGGGCGTGTGGGTGACGGGGATACCACGCTCGCGGGCGGCCAGCAGGTCCACGGCGTCGATGCCGATGCCGATGCGGGCGATCAGTTTCAAGTTGGGTTCGCCGTCCATGACCTTGCCGGTCACCGGCTCGACACCCGCCAGCAAATAGTCGAAGCCCTTGAGCATTTCGGCGTATTCGTCTTCGCCCAATGGCCGGCCCAGCGGATTAAGAACCACCTCGGCCCCGGCCTCCTCAAGCATTTCAAGGGGCTTGGGGTTGATGTGGGCGAACGGAAGATTGGTGACGAGAACGCGCGGCTTGGACATTTTATTTCTCTCCCAAATCAAACTGAGCGGATCATACCGCCATCGACCCGGACCTGCGAGCCGCTGACGTAACTGGCCGGTTCGCCCGCCAGGAAGGCGACCATGGCGGCGTATTCAGCAACCGTTCCGAAGCGCCCCATGGGCAGCAATTTGAGGGCGTCGGCGCGGAATTCCTCGAACGTCTTGCCCGCCTTTTCGGCGTTGGCGGCGTCGATCTGATCGACCCGTTCGGTATGGATGCGGCCCGGCAAAACCATGTTGACGGTGATGCCGTCGGCGGCGAGCTCGGTTGAGAGCGTCTTGCTCCACCCCACCAGCGCCGAGCGCAGCACGTTGGAAATCGTCAGGTGCGGGATGGGCTGAATAACGCTGGATGACGCTAAGGTCAGGATGCGGCCCCATTTGCGTTCCTTCATGCCGGGAACAACGCGCCGCGATAATTCGATAACGCTCAGCACCATGACCTCGAACTGCTTGCGCCAGGTGTCGGGGTCGGTAACCCCCTGCAACGGGCCGGGACGCGGACCGGGGGTGTTGTTGACCAGAATGTCGATGCCGCCGAAGTGTTTTTCGGTTTCGGCGCGCGCATTTTCCAACTGGTCGATGTCGCCGATATCGCCGACGAAGAATTCGACGTCGGTGCCGTACGTGGATTTGAGGTGTGCGGCGTGGGCCGCCAACTTGTCGCCATCGAAATCAAAGATTGCGACGCGCGCGCCTTCGGCGGCCAAAGCCTCGGCGACGCCGCCACCCAGCCCACCAGCCGCAGCCAGAACCAGGGCGCGTTTTCCTTGTAAACCAAGATCCATTTTCTTTTTCCTTGTTCGTTAGTGGCTATCAATTTGCAGCAAGAAGCACGGCACCCATGGCCATGGTGACGGCGGCCTGTGTGGGTTCGACCACCGGAATGCCGACGGCTTCTTCAACGCGGGCTTTGAACCGCGCCATACCGGCGCATCCCATCACGGCCGAGTGCGCGCCGCATTCATCGCGCAGGCGCTTGCCCACCGCGATCATGCGTTCCAGCACCTTGGCGTCATCCGACAATTCGACAACGCCGAGACCAATGGCCATATCGCCGGCGAAACGGTCGTTCAGGCCAAGGGCGCGAACATAGCGCAAGTGGCGCGGGATGGACCCCGCCAGGATCGAAATCACGCCGAAGCGTTCGCCCAGAGTCAACGCGCTGAGCATACCGCATTCGGCGATACCGAAGACGCGGCGCTTGGTGGCCTCGCGGGCGGCTTGCAGGCCGGGGTCGCTGTAACATGCGATGACGAAAGCATCGACATCATCCTCGCGCTCCTTGATGGTGCGGCTTATGGGTTGCACGACACTTTCGATGTGGGCCTGCGTTTCGATGCCCGGAGGGCCGTCGGCCAGACTAATGCACTCGATGACCGGACCGCCGGGCACGCCCAGCGGGGCAAGCGCTTCGTCCAGATGACCGGCGACGGCCTGGGTGGAATTGGGATTGATGACAAGAATGCGTCCGCTCATTTTTCAGATTCCTACTCTCAATGCTCTAGTGTTCGCTTTTGCCGAAATCGCGCTCCATGGACTGGCGCACCTCTTCGGCGAATTCTTCGGCCAGCCCCGATTTGGGCCGCTGGGCGGGAAAGACGATGGATGATTCATAACCGATGCGCGGCCTGAACGGTTTGCGCACGACCCGTTCCAGACCGACCTGGGATATGGCGAACGGGTCGACGATGGTCACCCCCAAACCCTGCGCGACGAAGGCGATCGCGGTTCCGGCGTAGCGCGTCTCGATGCGAAAATTGCATTGGGCGTCGGCGGCCTGCAGGGCGGTCTGAATTTGCACGCGCAACAGGCTGCTTTGGCTTAGGGAAATGAAGTCCTCGCCGTTCAGATCGGTGGCGTGAATGACCTGCCGGTCGGCCAGCCGATGTCCGATCGGCAAAACGCAAACGGCTTCGGGAACCGGTAGCGGACGCACTTCGACCCCGGCCTGATCCCCCGGCGCGAAGGCAAGTCCGATATCGAACTGGCTTTTGGAAATGAGGTCGATCACGTTGATCGACATATCCGAATGGATGGTCACCGAAACCCGGGGCCGGTTTTCCAGAAAATTGCGGACCAGTTTGGGCAGGTAGCCCAGGGATATATCCGGCATGGCGGCGATGCGCAGGCTGCCGGAACGCAGATTGCGGATGGCCATAGCGGATTCGCGGATTTTCTCGCTGCCGATGAACAAACGTTCGACATCCTGATACAGGATCAGTGCCTCGCCCGTGGGCACGATCCGCGCACCGTTGCGTTGGAATAGTTTAAGATCCAGATCGATTTCCAGATCGCGCACAAGGCGGCTGATGGCGGGCTGCGATATGCCCAGCATTTCCCCGCCCGCCGTCATCCCGCCGGTCAGAATGACCGCCCGGAATGCTTCGATCTGCCGCGAGTTAAGGGGCCTGGTCATCAGCGAGGCGCTTTCGTCTAGCCCATCAGCACGTTGGGTAGCCACAAGGAAATCACGGGGAACATCACCAGCAACGCCAGCACGACGATGTCGCACAGGAGGAAAGGTAGGCACCCCTTGTATATATCTTCCAGGGAGGTATCCATCGCCTTTGGTATGACCCCCTTGATGGCAAAGACGTTCAACCCAACGGGCGGCGTGATGGCTCCGATTTCCGTCAACTTGAGGGCGATGACGCCGAACCAGATGGGATCGTACCCCAGGCTTTGCAGCATGGGCATGACAATGGGAAGGGTCAGCGCGTAGATGCCCACGGGAACCATAATCATTCCCAGGAAGAACATGATGGCCATGATCCCCAGCAGAATGAAAATGGGGGCCACGTCCCAGGTTTGCAGCATCATGGTGACTTCTGTGGGCAGGCGCGTGACGGCCAGCACCCGGCTGTAGAACAGGGCACCCACGTTGATCAGGAACAGCATGGCGGTGACGTTGGCGGAATCCCGCATGGCCTCGGTCACGTCGCTCATGTTCTTGAAGGTGCGGCTCATGAACCCGAAGGCCAAAGTCACCAGGGCGCCGGCGGCGGCGGCCTCGGTGGGGGTGAAGATGCCGGTGTAGAGGCCGCCCAGGACGACGACTGCGATGAGCAAAACCGGCCACATCTGCATGGCTTCCATGACCCGGTGGACGCCCACGGGTTGCTCCTCGTCCTCGTGGGCCGACATGGGTGCCAGCTTGGGATTGCGTTTTACCAGGACGATGATGAGAATCGTGTAGACGACGGCCGTCATCAAACCCGGCACGATACCCGCCGCGAACAGCCGACCAATGGATTGCTGGGTGAACAGGGCATAGATGATCATCATCATGGAGGGCGGGATCATGGACGCAAACGTCCCCGCCGAGGCGATACACCCGATGGAGAGGGACTTGTCGTATTTCAGGCGGTTCATTTCCGGCAGCGCCATCTTGCCGAAAATGGCCGTGGTGGCGATGGATGAACCGGAAACGGCCCCGAAAACCCCGCAACTGAGGCAGGTGGCTACCAACAAGGAGCCGGGCAATTTGCGACTCAGGGCATGAACACCGTCATAGGCGCGACGCGCCAAACCGCCGTTGGAGGCAAACGCCCCCATCAGGATGAACAGCGGAATGGCCGCCCATGTGGGTGAGGCAATGGAGAAATATGCCGACTGGCCAAGGAGAACCAGCGAACCATCAAATCCCAAAAGAATGACGCAGATAATGAAACCGGCCAACAGAAAGGCCAAGCCAATCTGCATGCCCATGGCCATGATCGCCAGAAGAACAACGATGCAAAGAATGCCGCCAGTTAAAAAATCCATGGTCTAATTCTCTTTATCTTCGGGGGTGCATTCTTGCGGAAGGGACGAAGGTCTTCGGCCAGGTTCGCCAGTCCCTGAAGAAAGAAAAACAACATACCAACCACCATGAGGAACTTGGTCGGCCAGATGGGCAGATCGACAAGACCCTCGATCGCTTCGCCTGATTGGAATGCCCCCCAAGCGTTGGTGGTGACCGTATAAAACAACAAACCGATGGTGGCCGCAGCAAGCAACTGGCTGACGGCAATCAGGATGCGACGCGGTTTTTTCGGCAGCATGATGAGGACGAATTCCAACCCCACGTGTTCCCGATGCTCCTCGCAACGGGCGAATCCTACATAGATGACAATCATCATGACGAAGACCGACAGTTCCGCCAAGCTATGCAAGGGCATGTCGATGGTGCGGAACACGATGTCCGTGATCAACAGGATCATCATGGCCAACATCAGCCACCCGGCGAAGCCGGACAGCACACTGTTGGTCCTATGCAGGAAATTTTTCATGGGCAGGGTTACATCTCATGCGGTGAACCAAGGCACCAAATCCCCGCCACCCCCGGGCTTCCCGGTGGCGGCGAGGACTGGCACGTTCTATCCAGAGGTGACCGTTACCCTATTGGGCAAGAATCTCCCCAAGGATTCTCTTGATGTTCGCCATGACGTTGGCAGCCGTTTTCAGGCCAGCCTTCTCGGAAGAGGCAACCCACTCCGCCTGCAACTTGGACAACTTTGCGGGGTTTGCCCATGCCGCGACATCGGCGTCGGACATAACGTGGACCTTGTAGCCGGAAGCCAGCTGCTCGGCCTTGACCTTGTCGAAGGCAGATTCATAGACAGCGCTGAACTTGGTTTCGGCGATGGCTGAGGCCTTTTCGATGCCGGCCTGCACGTCCTTGGGCAGGCTGTCAAACTTCTTGGCATTGATCAGGTGAATGAACGGCGTGGCGTACCACAGGTCCTTGGAGATCAACAGGTTCGGGGCGGCTTCGTCGAACTTCATCAGGTGAAGGCCGTCGTAGTTGGTGAAGCAGCCGTCGATGGTGCCGGTTTGCAGAGCCACATACACGTCGCCCCAGGGAACGGCCACCGGCAGGGCACCGGCGTTCTCAAGGTATTTCAGTTTCCATTTTCCGCCAGCGCGCCACTTGTCGCCCTTGATATCGGCCAAGCCCTTGAGGGATTTCTTGCCGACGAAGGCACCGGGAAGGCCGGCCGTGAACATGATCGTCTTCAGATTGACTTTCTTCAATTCCGCCGACAACTCGGGAACCTCGGCATAGGCCCGGCGATACAGCTTGACCATGTCAGTGAACTTCTTCGGTCCGCGCGGGAACAGGTTGAAAACCGAGTGGGCAACGAGTTGCTTGGGATAGTGCCCGGGGAAGATGAAGCCCATGTCGACGACCCCGCCGCCAATACCCTTCATTTCCTCTTTGGAGCCGAGCAAAGCCGCGCCCCAGAAGTCCTGGATCTTGACCTTGCCGCCTGTCTGCTTCTCGATCTCCGGAAGCCAGACGTTCTTGAGGAAGTTGGGACGCATACCGCCCAGTGGATCGTGATCATTGTACTTGAGAGTAAATTCGGCGGCCGAAGCAACGCCGCTGACGCCCACAGCAAGGATCGCCGCCAAGCCAATTGATTTGATACTGCGCATAATTACCTCCGACTGTTGTTGAACGTTTCTGCTAACGATTCACGGGCAATCCGTTAAAACACCTGGACTTCCCGGAACCTTCCCTCTGCTAATTATCCACGCGAAAGGCGCGAAGTCTTTAAAGACGCCGCAAATGAAACGCAAAATGTTTTGGAAGGACTGTCGATGTTCGCCGCAAAAAAACCACCGCCCATATCCAGGGCCGGCAACACGTTTTTCTGGTTATCGCGAAAAACCAACAAATTCTATTTCCCCCGAATTCCCGATGCGTGTCATCGCAGAACTCTATCCCTGTCGTTAACGACAGAACGAACGAACAGTTCACACCACCGCCAGCACAATGTCAAATCGAATTTAATGATAAGAGAATAACGCAATGTTATGGGATATTGTTCATAAAATTGGGCGTGCGTGTCTGACGAAAAAAATTTCCGGTAAATTTCCTTACGTACTCTAACTTATCGGAACAATACCCTATTGTGCCTTCGATTAAGGCTTGCCAAGCTGCCGGAGCAATCGAGGCGATCGATACTGGCATCGCGCAGCGTGCGATTCGGTGCGCGCGCTTTGCTAATTCGATGGTGCTGGAATTTCAATTATTCAGATGGGGCGTGAAAATGGCGGATTTTGATTTAGTCGTTCGTGGCAACCTGGTTCTTTCCGAGCGGGTCATTGAGGATGGTTTTGTTGCCGTTTCCGGCGGGAAAATCGTTCAGATCGGTGAAGGAACGCCGCCCGCAGCATCCGACGTATACGACGCGCGCGGCCACTTCGTTCTTCCCGGTGCCATCGACGGCCAGGTTCATACCGGCAGCCAGACACCACCCGAAGGGATTTTGCAATCGTCCAAAGCGGCGGCCGCTGGCGGCGTCACCACCATCGTCGACATGCCCTATGATTCGTTAGGCGCGGTGGTCGACGTTGACTCCTTCAAATCCAAGGTCGCCGTTGTGGAGCGGGACGCCCATGTGGACGTCGGGCTGTTTGCCACCATCCGCAAGGAAGATGGCGTAAAGGACATTCCCGGACTGGTCGACGCAGGCGCGTGCGCGTTCAAGTTTTCGACCTACGAATCCCATCCGGTCCGCTTCCCGCGCATCAAGCCCATCGACATGCTGGCCGCCTTTGAAGCGCTGGCCCCGACCGGCATCGGCGGCGGCGTGCACAATGAAAACCAGGAAATGGTGGATTTCCTGGTTGAAAAACTTCAGGCCGAAGGCAGAACAGACCCCGCCGCCCACGGCCTTAGCCGCCCGCCCATCGCCGAGGCGCTGGCCATGGCCGAAATTTACGAACTGGGAGCGGCAGCGGGAAGCCGGGTCCATGTCGTGCATTGCTCGATCCCGCGCGGCATCGACATCTGCGAGGCTTACAAGAGCCAGGGTGTGAGAGCGACGGTCGAGGTTTGCATCCACTATCTGATGCTGGATGAAGACGACATGATTCGCGTCGGCGCGTTCGGCAAGATCAATCCGCCGATCCGCCCGCGCGAAATGGTCGAGGGAATGTGGGGCCATGTCGCGGCCGGTCACATCGACTTCGTGTCGACGGACCATTCGCCATGGCCGCTGTCGGCAAAAAGCGATCCAAACATCTTCAAAAATGGATCCGGCGCGCCCGGGTTGGAATCCTTCATTCCAGCCATGTTTACCGGTGTGCAACAGCACGGCTTGCCGGTAACCACAGTTGCCAATCTACTGTCGGAAGGGCCGGCCAAGTACTTCCTGATGGACCCGAAAAAGGGCTACATCCGGGTGGGTGCGGACGCGGACCTAGCCATTCTGGAGCCCGGAAAGTTCAAATTCGATGCCTCCAAGACCGTAACAGTCGCCGATTGGAGCCCCTTCGACGGCAAGGAATTCACCTGCCGCGTCAGCGGGACTTTCCTGCGCGGGAAGCTGGTGTGGGATGGCAGTGCCGTGCTTTCCCAACCCGGCGATGGCGAGTTCGTTCGGCCGGTTCGTCCCTGATATGGGTGGATCTGTCAATCAGGACCGCCTATGGCGGACCATTGAGGAACTGGCCGCGATTACCGATCCCGCACACCCGTACACCCGGCGGTCGTTTTCCGACCTGCATGTGGCCGGCCGTGCGTGGTTGCGCGAGCAGTTCCTCGAGGCGGGCCTCAGCCCGTCACTGGACGCGGCGGCCAATTTGACGGGTCATCTGGAGGGCTCGCAGCCGGAGCTCGGTGCCATCGTCGTCGGTTCGCATTCCGATACGGTGCCCGACGGCGGGCGCTTTGACGGCATCGCCGGGGTACTTTCGGGCCTGGAAGTCGCCCGCGCGCTTCGCGACAACGGGGTGAAGTTGCGCCACGGCTTTCAGGTCGTCGATTTTCTGGCCGAGGAACCCAGCACCTATGGGATGTCGTGCGTCGGCAGCCGGGCCCTGGCGGGCGTTCTGAGCCCGGAACATCTGGCGTTTCAGGAACCGGGCGGCGAAACCCTGGCCCAGGCCATCGACCGCATGGGTGGAAATACGGCGAAACTGACCGGACCGCTGCGCAGCCCCGGCGAAATCGCAGCGTACGTGGAAGTCCACATCGAGCAAGGTCCGGTCCTCGAAAGTGGCAAAATCCCTGCCGGAATCGTCACCGCCATCGTTGGCATTTCACGGACCAACATTCACTTCACCGGTCGCGCGGATCATTCCGGTAACACGCCCATGACCATGCGGCGCGACGCCTTGCTGGGCGCCTCGCAACTGGTCGTTCTTGCGGATCAATTGGCCCGGGCGTTGAATTCGGATGACGACTATTTCGTCGGTACCGTCGGGAAGCTGGATGTGGAACCCAACGCATCCAACATCGTTCCGGGCGCTGTTTCCATGTGTCTGGAATATCGCAGCAATTCGACGCCTGCGCGGGCCAGCTACATCGCCGCCATGACGGAGCACGCCAAACGCATTGCCAAGGAACTTGATCTGGAGGTCAGTTTCGAAGCGGTTAGCGACGCCGAACCCGCAATTTGCGATGACGCCGTACGCGGAGCCATCCGAGATGCCTGCGAAAAGTTGGGAAGCCCGCACCTGGACATGCCCAGCGGGGCGGGCCACGACGCCATGCACGTCTCCAGAATCGCGCCCATGGGAATGATCTTCATCCCGTGCCTTGCGGGACGAAGCCATTGTGCTGATGAATGGGTTTCTTCAGAGGATTTGGCGGCGGGCGCGAACGTTCTATTTGAAACCGTCCGCGCCCTTGACGCCAGATTATAACTCTATGCGCTGACGCGCTGCTTGATGACCGCGTTGCGGACCGATTTTTGAATCTTCTCGAAGGCGCGCACTTCGATTTGGCGCACGCGTTCGCGGGAAATTCCGTACTGCTTGCTCAGGAATTCGAGCGTTGACGGCGCATCCTTCAAACGCCTTTCGTTAAGGATATGACGTTCGCGATCGGTCAGCGTCGTCATGGCACCCGCCAGAAGGCGGCGGCGGTCGTTCAATTCCTCGGCGTCGCCCAGAAGCGTTTCCTGGTTTTCGCCATCATCGACCAGCCAATCCATCCATTCGCCCTCGCCGTCGCGCCGCATCGGCGCATTCAGCGAATGATCGGGGCTCGAAAGCCGCCGGTTCATGTTGACCACTTCATTTTCCGCCACGTTCAAGCGGTCGGCGATGGTGGTCACGTGTTCGGGCGTCATGTCGCCTTCTTCAATGGCCTGCATCTGCCCCTTGAGCTTACGCAGGTTGAAAAACAGTTTTTTCTGAGCAGCCGTCGTGCCCATTTTCACCAGCGACCACGAATGCAGGATGTACTCTTGCATTGCGGCTCTGATCCACCACATGGCATATGTCGCCAGCCGGAAACCGCGATCGGGATCGAAGCGTTTGACCGCCTGCATCATGCCCAGGTTGCCTTCGGAGATCAGCTCGCCCAGCGGCAAACCGTAACCCCGGTAGCCCATGGCGATTTTGGCGATAAGGCGCAGATGACTGGTCACCAGCTTGTGGGCGGACTCGGCGTGGTCTTTTTCGCGCCAGTTTTTCGCCAGCGTGAATTCTTCTTCGGGCGCAAGCATTGGAAACTTGCGAATCGCCTGAAGGTAACGCGACAGATTTCTTTCCGGAGAAATTTCGATACTTAACGCAAGAGATGCAGCCATTTTATTCCCCTCCCATCGAGGTATCCTAACCCGGGTCGATCTTTGTCGATCGTTTGGACTCAGTACGTTTGACCCGATGGACTGATAATACCCAACTTCGTCAGTCAAGTATAGAGGAAAGTTAGTCGCGATCCAGTAGTTGTTCTAATTCCTTGAATTTATTTGGTTTTTCGGACTCAAACCGTAGGTATTTCCCGCTATTAGGGTGCTCAAATCCGATCAAATATGCGTGAAGAGCTTGGGATTTTAGTTGCGAAAGCGAATCAAGTAGCTCCTCCGACGCCCCCTGCAGGCGGCCTTTTTGCGCGCCGCCGTACAGCGGATCGCCAATGACCGGATGACCAAGGTGCGTCATGTGCACGCGAATTTGGTGTGTTCTCCCCGTCGCCAGTTGGCAGCGCACCAGACTGGCGATCCCGCCCAGCGCCCGAATTACCTTATAACGCGTTAGCGCCGTTTTTCCGCCGCGCCGCAGGACGGCCATTTTCTTGCGGTTAGCAGGACTTCTGCCGATATTTCCCTCGATCTCGCCCGCGGGCGATTTGGGGATTCCCCAGACCAGCGCATAGTAGGCCCGCTCCAGATCGTGGTCGTGGAACAGCCGGGTCAGATGGTGGTGTGCGGCATCGTTTTTGGCGACGACCATTAGGCCGCTGGTGTCCTTATCCAGCCGGTGAACAATGCCGGGCCGGGTCACGCCGCCGATACCCGAAAGGCTGTCACCGCAATGAGCCAGCAGGGCGTTGACCAGCGTACCATCCGCGTGGCCCGCCGCCGGATGGACGACCAGCCCTGTCGGTTTATCGATGACAATCAGATCGGCGTCTTCATAGACGACGTTCAGCGGAATGTCCTGCGCCACGGGGATGGCCGGTTCGGGCTTGGGCACCCGAACCTCGTAAACCTCGCCGGCGCGCACATGATAAGACACGTCGTCAGCCACCGCACCGCCACGCCATACCCTGCCCTGTTCGACCAATCGTTTGATGCGGGTGCGCGAGATATCGGCCCCGACATCGGCCAGGGCGTCGGCCAACAAACGATCCAGACGCGCGCCGGTCTTGTCCTTGGGCACGCGAACGGTGTAATTGGTCTGTTCATCCAGTGTGTTCATTGCCAGACAGAGTGGTACGAAACCATGCAGGCACTCAAGAGCCTCGTGATCGGAATGGGTCTTTTAATTGTGGTTGGGATGGTCCTTCTCGTCTATGGCCTCATTCAAAGGTCATCCGACCCCGAATTCTCCTTCTTCGGTTTGAAGGACGATCCGACCGAAACGGCGGAGCCCGGAAAGCCCTTCGGCGATATCACCGTAAAGCTGGCCGAAGGCTGCCGCGTCGAGGACATGCGGCCCGATGACGGAACGCTTTTTGTGCGCGTCGGCCCGGCGGGTTCATGCGCGCGCATCATCGCCATCGACCTCGCGTCGGGAAAAACTCTCGGCAACGTCAATTTCTGGACCGCGCCGTGATACTTCTGCCGCGTGCTCTGTTGAAGGAAATCGTCGAGGCGGGCGAGGCCGCCTACCCGGAAGAATGCTGCGGCCTGCTGGTCGGCTTTGGCGAGACGGGCGGCGAATTGACGGTCACTGGCGTTGAGCGCAGCCCCAACATGGCCGGTGAAGAGGCCGCAAAGCGATTCGAAGTCTCGGCCCAGGTGCGTTTCGACGTGATGCGCAAACTGGAAGACGGACCGAAGCGCATCATCGGACATTACCATTCACATCCCGATCAGGCGGCGCAGCCGTCGGCCAATGACCTGGAAATGGCATGGGAGCCCGATCTAGTGTGGCTGATCACCTCGGTTGCCGACGGTCAGGCCATTCATACCACCGCCCATCTCCCGCACCCCGACGGCAGCGGCTTTAGCGAGATAACCTTGCGCACGAACGACTAAGAAAAGAACGGAGAAACGTCATGAATTTTTGCAGCGATAACGTAACGGGCGTCGCGCCCGAGATTCTAGCCGCCGTCGAGCGCGCCAACACAGGCCCGGCCGCCGCCTACGGTGACGACGAATTGAGCGTGCGCGTTACCAAGAAAATCGCCGACGTTTTCGAACGCGAAGCCGATGTCTTTCTGGTGACCACGGGCACCGCCGCCAACTCCCTCAGCCTGTCGGTCATGACCCCGCCTTACGGCGAAATCTTCTGCCATCCCGAGGCCCATATCCAGGTGGACGAATGCGGCGCGCCGGAATTTTTCACCGGCGGCGCCAAATTGACCCACCTTGCCAGCGATGACGGCAAAATTCACGCCGCCGACCTGGGCGAAGTCCTGAGCGCGCCCGATCACGGCGTGCATCACGTTCAGGCCGCCGCCGTCAGCTTCGCGCAAGCCAGCGAAGCGGGCACCGTGTACGGGCTGGACGAGGTGCGGGAAATTTCGGATATCGCCCACGAACACGGCCTGAAGGTTCATATGGACGGCGCGCGCTTCGCCAACGCCCTCGTTTCGCTGGGATGCAGCGCGGCGGAAGCGAGTTGGAAAGCGGGCGTCGACATCTTGTGCTTCGGCGCCAGCAAGAACGGCGCACTGGCCGCCGAGGCGGTCGTAATTTTCGACAAAGCAATGGCCGAAACCTTCGCCTTCCGGCGCAAGCGTGGCGGTCACCTGATCTCGAAAATGCGCTTCCTCGCCGCCCAGTTCGACGCCTACCTTGAGGACGACCTGTGGCTAAAACTGGCCCGCCACGCCAACGCCGCCACCGCCAAATTGACGGAAGGCTTGAAAGGCGTTCCCGGTGTGTCGTTCATGTACACGCCGCAAGCCAACGAGATTTTCGCCGAGTTGCCGGAAGCCGTCATTCAGGGGCTTGAAGGCGACGGTTTCGGCTTCTACCGCTGGCCCGGCGACGGCGCCAAAGCCATCCGCCTCGTCACCGCGTTTAACACGCGGGCCGAGGACGTGGACGCCTTCATTGCTTCGGCCAAGCGCCACGCGAAGTAAGGCCGGGCTCTGCCCGGACCCGCAAAGGAGCGAAGCCCCTTTGATCCCGGTGGTTTGGGGGAAGACGTAAACTGTTGCCGAAATACGTCACCGAAATTCTCTCTTTGAAGCTGTGACCGCCGTCATACGGCGCAGCGCCCGCGCGCTCTACCGTGTTCCGTATCGGCTGAGCTAGTACCCCACCCCTCTCGTTTTTCGCAGAAGCCCGATGAGTTTTGCGTTTGGCAGGAAATCATTGGGCGGAAATTCATGACTGAATTCGGAAATCCGGGAGGATAATATGTCAACACGCCTGAAAAGCAGATTTCTCGCCATCTTCGCTTTGCCGCTTCTTCTGGGCGGGTGCGCCCTTCCCGTCGGTTTGCAGGTCGCCTCGCTGGTCGCCGACGGCATATCCTTTGTCGCCACCGACAAAGCCCTGACCGATCACGGCATATCCATCGTCACCAAAAAAGATTGCGCCATGTGGCGCGGACTAAAAGGCGACGACATCTGCCGCACCCCGCACCTGAACACCCTTCCGATAGCCGCCGCCGATGAACCGATCTTCTTTGAACCGGGGCCGGACGGGTCCAATGCCATGGAAGACGTCACGCTGAAAACAGCCCCCGGCTTGCCGGGCGGAGCGAAAGAAACCGGAGCATTTGTGCCGTAGTCTTGTCCGTAATCCGCCGCTTGGAAACGGAATGGGGTAAACTGTCACCGTAATCGGAGGGATTTTAATTTCAGAAATTGATCCGCGTTCGGGTCATGATGGTAAAGGCCCTTGTTCCGAGGGAGTTGGATTGATGAATGTTCCCGAGAAGATGAGCGGCGTCGTGCTTTCCGGTCATGGCGGCCTCGACAAGCTCGAATGGCGTGAAGACCTCGACGTGCCTCAACCCCATCAAGGCGAAGTGCTTATCAGGGTTCACGCTTCATCCGTAAACAACACCGACATCAATACCCGCACAGCCTGGTATTCCAAGTCCGTGCGGGGCGGCACTTCATCCGGCGGAAAGCAAGGCAACACCGAGGCCGACACCGCCGATGGAGGATGGTCGGGCGTGCCGATCTCTTTTCCACGCATACAGGGAGCCGATTGTTGCGGTGAGATTGTTGCCGTGGGACCGGGGGTGTCCGAAAACCGGATCGGCGAACGCGTTTTGGTTCGAACACTTCAATCGACCGGTGCGTCCGGAGGCCCCTTTGCGACGTGGACTTTTGGATCAGAGTGTGACGGCGGCTTTGCGCAATTCGCCAAGACTTTCGCCGCAGACGCTTTGCCGATTCGCTCACCCTGGACAAATGCCCAATTGGCTTCGATACCTTGTGCCTACTCCACGGCCGAAGGCATGTTGCAACGTATCGCTTTGAAAAACGAACGTGTGCTGATTACCGGCGCATCGGGTGGGGTCGGGTCCGCTGCCATTCAACTTGCCGCTCGCCGCGGGGCACATGTCACCGCAATGACAACGACGGACAAAGCCAACGCTATCCGTGACCTTGGCGCAAAAGACACGATTGGACGCGAAGACCCTTTTCCAAAGGATGCGTTCGACGCCGTGATAGATCTGGTGGCGGGGCCGCGATGGCCGGACATGCTCTCGGCACTTCGGCGGGGTGGGCGTTATGTCACGGCAGGTGCTATCGCTGGCCCGATCGTCGAACTTGACGTTCGAACACTCTACCTGCGGGACTTGACCCTCTTTGGGTCAACCTTCCAATCCGACAACATACTGATCGACGTAATCGACTACATTGAGCGCGGTGAATTGCGCCCGGTCATCGCACAAGAGTTCAAACTCAAGGATTTACGAAAGGCGCAGGACTCGTTCTTGGCAAAGAGGCATATCGGGAAAATCGTAATACAAAACCAGTAGGCCCAATACCAATAGGAAAGTGCTCTAAAGGCCCGGCTGTTACCCCTGCACCCAGTTGCAGTGGGCCAGCGCGGCTTTGACGCTGGCTACCGTCTGGTCGATGTCGGCGTCGGTGGTTCGCCAGTTACTGACGGATATGCGCATGGCTCGTTTTCCGTGCCAAGTGACGCGGCCGAACCAGGCGACGCCGTCGGACTGGATGCGGGCGATGACGCGGTCGGTATGAGCGTCATGGTCGCCATTTGGGGCGTGGAAGCGGACCAGGCCCTGATTGATGATGGGTTCGGCGAGGATTTCGGCTCCGGGCAGATTACCGATTTCGGTTACCAACCGGGCGGCTTGGACGCAATTGCGTTCGACGATCTCGGCGATGCCGCTGCGGCCCAGGGCGCGGATGGCGGCGTAGACCGGCACGGCCCTGCCGCGCCGCGACCATTCGGGGTTCCAGTCCATCTGGCTGCGCGCGTCCGAGAAACCACTTGTGTAGCTGGTCGGTTCGGCGAAAACGGCCTGGTGGGCGGCCACGTCGGCAACAAAAACAAAACCGCAGTCGTAGGGCACGTTCAGCCACTTGTGGCCATCGGCGGTCCACGAGTCCGCTAGTTCGACCCCGTCGGTCAGGTGCCTGTACGCCTCGCTCGCCGCCGCCCACAGACCGATCGCCCCGTCCACATGGACCCATGCATGGGCCGCGTGGGCGATGGCGCAGGCCTCGCGAAACTTATCAAATGCGCCGGTGTTCAACTCGCCCGCCTGAAGGCATACAACGGTTGGCCGGGATGGCGATGTGTGCAAGGCGGCTTCGAGGGATTTCAGTTCGATGCCGCCCTTGTCGTCACAAGCAAGGGGTTCGATAGCGTCGGTGCCCAGACCGATCAACCGGACCGCGCGATTGATGGAACCATGCCGGGCTTCGCTGGTCAGCACGCGCAAGGGTGGGGCTCCGGAGAGACCTTTCGTTTCAACGTTCCAGTCGCGGTTCCGCAGCAGCCGGTGCCGCGCCGCGGCCAGAGCCGTGGCGTTGGCCATCTGCCCCCCGGTCACGAAGGCGAATGACGCTTGCGGGGGCAGCCCGAGAAGTTCCTTCAGCCAGCCGCCGGTGACCTCTTCGATGGTCGCTTCGGCGGGGCTGGAGGCATAGAGGGCCGCGTTCTGGTCCCAGGTGGACGTCAGCCAGTCGGCCGCCAGCGCGACGGGCAACGCGCCGCCCGTTACCCAGCCGAAGAAACGCGGTCCGGTCGAGGCCAGCAAGCCGCCTTCCACGTCATGGACCAGTTCGTCGAGAACCTGTTCGGCGGGTGCGCCAACCTGTGGCAAGGATCGCTCAAGGCCGTCGCGCAATTCACCGGCGGTCGCCGTCGCGCCAACATCGCGGTGCGCGAGATCTTTGAGGAACGCGACGGCGTGGGCGGTCGCGTGGGAAAGGATTTTGGAATTATCCATAATTTCCGGCTCCTTATCCGGCTAGCTGTCGGGGGGCGGGCCTCCCTCCCGAAACGGCTGGCTCAGCATTCGGTCGAAGCGCAGTTCACGTGGGCTCCGGAAAATCGGCAGGCCGATGGTCATGGCGATGTGGCCGGCTTCCGGCTGGCCGGTGTAGGTTCCCATCAGGTAGTCCCACCACGGCAAATTGAACCCGAAATTCTTGTGGGTTTCGCGCGGTTCGGCGGAATGATGAACGCGGTGCATGTCCGGCGTCACGATGAACAGGCGCAAAAACAGGTCCAGTCCCGGCGGCAGTCTCAAGTTGGCGTGGTTGAACATGGCGGTGGCGTTGAGGACGACCTCAAATATGAGCACGGCGATGGCCGGAGCGCCCAGGGCCGCGACCACGGCCATTTTAATGATCATGGAGAGAACGATTTCAATGGGGTGAAAGCGCGCGCCGTTGGTGACGTCGATATCGGTGTCGGCGTGATGCATGCGGTGCAGCCGCCACAGGGCCGGAACGGCATGAAAGAGCACGTGCTGCAAATAAATGGCGAAGTCCAGCAGAACCACCGACAACACAACCGTCAGCCAGAACGGCCATCCGATGGAATTGAAGAGGCCCCAGCCGTTGGTTTCGCCCAGCGCGGCGATGCCCACGGCAGCCACCGGAAAGGCGGCCCGCGCAATCAGCGAATTCAGGGCCACGATCCCCAGATTGGAAGGCCAGCGGGATTTTCTGGAATGGGCGCGGGCGCGGCGCGGGAACCGGGCTTCCAGCCCCATCATCAGGGCCAGCACGCCAAAGAAGACGCCCAGCCGCAAGGCCGTTGCGTTGGCGAGAAGTGTGTCGAATACGTTTTCCATGCGGGATCATATTTGTATAGTGGAGGGTAAGGACGCAACGTCCAATTTAGGGGAGGAGAAAACGCCGTGAATCTGCACGCCATGCTGTCGGCTCGCGCCGAAGAGGGAAATCCCGTTCGCGTCGGCCTGATCGGGGCCGGAAAGTTTGGCTCGATGTTCCTCTCGCAAGTGCTTCACACGCCGGGAATGCATCTGATCGGCATCGCCGATTTGAACGTTGAAGGCGCGCGCGCCGCCTGCCGCCGGGTCCACTGGACCGACGAACAATTCGCCGCCAAATCGTTCGCCGACGCGCTGACGGGCGAAACCACCTTCATCACCGACGACGCCGATGCGCTGATTCGTACCGACGGCATTGATGTGATCATTGAGTCCACCGGCGTTCCCGAAGCGGGCATTCATCATGCGCTGCAATGTTTCGCACAGGGCAAGCACGTGGTCATGGTCAATGTGGAGGCCGACGTTCTGGTCGGTCCGTTGCTGACCAAAAAGGCCGAGGAAGCGGGCGTCGTATACGCCATGGCCTATGGCGATCAACCGGCGCTTATATGTGAACAGGTGGACTGGGCCCGGGCCTGCGGGCTGGAAGTGGTGGCCGCCGGCAAGGGCACGCTATATATGCCCAACTATCACGCCTCGACGCCGGACACCATTTGGGATCATTACGGCCTGACCGCTGAACGCGCCGCGCAAAGCGGCATGAACGCCAAGATGTTCAATTCGTTCCTGGACGGCACCAAGTCGGGCATTGAAATGGCCGCCGTGGCCAACGCCACCGGCCTGACACCGGCCCCCGGCGGTCTGGAATTTCCGCCGTGTGCGGTGGAAAAACTGGCCCAGACCCTGATCCCCCAGGCCGACGGTGGGACCCTGCATCACAAGGGGCAGGTCGAGGTGGTATCGAGCCGGGACCGCGACGGCGTCGACGTTCCCAACAATCTGCGCTGGGGCGTTTATGTGGTTTACGAAGCGCCCACCGAATACGTGAAGAACTGTTTTCGTGACTACGGCATGCTGACCGATAGATCGGGGCGCTATTCGGCCCTGTGGCGGCCCTATCATCTGATCGGGCTGGAACTGGGCATCAGCGTCGCCATGGCCGCACTGCGCGGCGAGCCCACCGGACGCAACCAGGGTTTCCTGGGCGACGTGGTGGCCACCGCCAAGCGCGACTTGAAGGCGGGCGAGGAACTGGACGGCGAAGGCGGTTACTGCGTTTGGGGCAAACTGATGCCGGCCGCCGATTCCTTGCGTTTGGGCGGCTTGCCCATCGGCCTGTCGCACGGTGTGACGCTGAAATACGATATTCCGGTGGGGCGGCCGGTGCGCTGGGACGACGTGACGTTCGATGACAGCACACAAGCCTATGCAATCCGCCGAGAAATGGAGAAGATGTTTGCCGCATGAAGGCGCAATCGCCCACTTGCCGTTGCGTCTAAATCGCGGTACTAACGCTTAAACTAGGGAGCCGTTGCGGCTGTACCGTGGCGGCGCGTATTGGATAAACAGGAGCCCGGGGGATATTCACCATGGCACGCAACAAACTCGCCTTCATCGGAGCCGGCAACGTCGGCGCAACGGCGGCCCATATCGCCGCTTTAAAGGAACTGGGCGACATCGTTCTGTTCGATATCGCCGGAACCATTCCGTCGGGCAAGGCGCTGGATATCGTCCAAAGCTCGCCGGTCGAGGGATTTAACATCGCCGCTTCGGGGACCAACGACTACGACGCCATTGAAGGCTCGGACGTGGTCGTCGTCACCGCAGGCGCGCGTCGCACACCGGAGATGAGCCGCGATGATCTGGTCAGCGTCAACGCCAAAATCATGCAGACCGTCGGCCAAAACATTAAAAAGTATTGCCCCGACGCCTTCGTGATTTGCGTCACCAACCCGTTGGACGCCATGGTCTGGGCCCTTCGCGAAGCCAGCGAACAACCTGCCGAAAAGGTCGTCGGCATGGCTGGCGTTCTTGATTCCGCGCGCTTCCGCTACTTCCTGGCCGACGAATTCGGCGTCTCGGTCGAAGACGTCACCGCCTTCGTTCTGGGCGGCCACGGCGACACCATGGTACCGCTGCTGCGCTATTCAGCGGTCGCTGGAATTCCGGTTCCCGATCTGGTGAAGATGGGCTGGACCACCCAAGCCAAGCTTGACGAGATCGTTCAGCGCACCCGTCAGGGCGGTGCCGAAATCGGCCGCCTGCTGACCAACGCGTCGGCCTACTACGCGCCGGGCTCCTCGTGCATCGAAATGGCCGAGTCCTACCTGAAAGACCAGAAGCGCGTGCTTCCCTGCGCCGCCTATTGCGACGGCGTATATGGTCTGGACGGTATTTACGTGGGCGTTCCCGTGGTCATCGGCGCGGGCGGCGTTGAGAAGATCATCGAGATCGACTTCCTGCCCGACGAGAAGGCGGAATTCGAAAAATCCGTTGAATCGGTCGTCGGTCTGACAGAAGCGACCAAGGCGCTGATCGGCGGCTAAGCTAAATCCGCAGAACCGGCCCCTGTAAAAAGGGGCCGGTTCGCGGCGTTAGGGGTGGCCAACGGGTGGTTGTGACCCCATGTTCATGGCTACCGCAGAACGGAGGAATGGCGCGCCTTTGATGCGCGCTTTCTTGGGAGCCATGGCAGCAAGCGTCCAAACCGTCCTTAACCCGCACAACGCCGCGTTTATCGCCGATCTTTATTCGCGGTATCTCGAAGACCCCAATTCTGTAGATCCCAGCTGGATCGATTTTTTCCGCGATCTTCACGAGGACGGTCGCGCCATCCTGAGCGAACTACGCGGCGCCAGTTGGACACCCGAACCCGCGATCTCAAACGAGAGCGAAGATCGCGACACACAGGCCGATGCGGCGCGAACCTCAGATACGCCTTCGTGGCTTCCCATCAACGCGGTTGCGCCGGCGACCATCGCGCGCGGTCTGGAAGACCGCTTCGGCACCGAGAACGTGCGCGCGGCGACGCTGGATTCTATCCGCGCGCTGATGCTTATCCGCAACTTCCGCGTCCGCGGGCATCTGATCGCGCGTTTCGATCCGCTGGAGCTGGAGGGCAACACCCGGCATCCCGAGCTTGAGCCCAGCAGTTATGGTTTCACCGAAGCCGATCTGGACCGGCCCATCTTCATCGATTACGTGCTGGGCCTGGAAACGGCGAGCATGCGCGAAATCATGCAGGTGGTCCGCCAGACCTATTGCGGATCCATCGGCGTCGAGTTCATGCATATTCAGGACCCCGACGAAAAAGCCTGGATACAGCGGCGCATCGAGGGCATTCGCAACCAAACCCAGTTCACCCTGCGCGGCAAGCGCGCCATCTATGAACGTTTGGTCGAGGCCGAGGGCTTCGAGCGAATCTTGCAGGTCAAATATACGGGGACCAAGCGTTTCGGGCTGGACGGCGGCGAGGCCGTCATTCCGGCGCTGGAGCAAATCCTGAAACGCGGCGGCCAGCTGGGCGTTCGCGAGGTGGTTCTGGGCATGCCTCACCGGGGAAGGCTGAATGTGCTGGCCAACGTCATGCACAAGCCCTACGTGGCGATTTTCTCGGAATTTCAGGGCAACGCGTCGAAACCAGAGGAAGTTCAGGGTTCGGGCGATGTGAAATACCACCTTGGCACCTCGACCGACCGCGTGTTCGACGGCAACGCCATTCATTTATCCTTAAACGCCAACCCGTCGCATCTGGAAGCCGTAAACCCGGTGGTGGTCGGCAAGGTGCGGGCCAAGCAGTTCCAGCGCGGCGACAAAGACCGCAAGCAGGTCATGGGACTGTTGATGCACGGCGACGCCGCCTTCGCCGGTCAGGGTTTGGTGCCTGAGACGCTGGGGCTTTCGGAACTCAAGGGCTACATGACCGGCGGCACCATTCATGTCATCGTCAACAACCAGATCGGCTTTACCACCGCGCCTTCATATTCGCGTTCCTCGCACTACCCATCCGACGTGGCCAAAACCATTCAGGCACCCATTTTCCACGTCAACGGTGACGATCCGGAAGCGGTCGTCCATGTGGCGCGTATTGCTACCGAGTTCCGCCAGGAGTTTAGCCGCGACGTCGTTATCGACATGTTCTGTTATCGCCGACACGGCCACAACGAAGCCGACGAACCGGCGTTTACCCAGCCCGTCATGTACCGCGCCATCAACAAGCACCCGACCACCCGTCAGGTTTATGCCGACCGGCTGATCGCCGAAGGAACACTCAAGGCCGAGGATGCCGAGCAAATCAACGAGAATTTCGCCCAGCGCCTGGAAGCGGATTTCGTGGCGGCCACCGGCTACAAACCGAACAAAGCCGACTGGTTCGAGGGGCGCTGGCAGGGCTTGGTCAACATGGAAGGCGAGGAAGAGTTCCGCGAGGACGAAACCGCCGTCGAGATGGAGACCTTACGCCAGATCGGCCACGCCATCACCGAACCGCCGAAAAATTTCCAGCTAAATTCCAAGATCACCCGCCAGTTAAAAGCCAAGCGCAAGATGATCGACGGCGGTGAAGGGGTCGACTGGGCCACCGCCGAGGCGTTGGCCTTTGGATCGCTTTTGGCCGAGGGTTATCCGGTTCGACTGTCGGGGCAGGATTCGGGACGCGGCACATTCTCGCAACGCCATTCGGTGCTGGTCGATCAGGAAAACGAAGAACGCTATATCCCGCTGAACCATATTGGCAACGATCAGGCCCGCTTCGAGGTGATCGACAGCCCGCTTTCGGAAGCCTCGGTGCTGGGTTTCGAGTATGGCTACTCCACCGCCGAGCCGCATTCGCTGGTATTGTGGGAAGGCCAGTTCGGCGATTTCGCCAACGGCGCGCAGATGATCATCGACCAGTTCATTTCTTCGGGCGAGTCAAAATGGCTTCGGCTTTCGGGGCTGGTCATGCTGCTGCCCCACGGATACGAAGGTCAGGGACCCGAACATTCCTCGGCCCGGCCCGAACGCTATTTGCAGCTTTGCGCCGAAAACAACATGCAGGTGGTTAACTGCACCACGCCTGCCAACTATTTCCATGCCTTGCGCCGCCAGTTGCACCGCAACTTCCGCAAACCTTTGGTCGTTTTCACGCCGAAATCTCTGCTCAGGCACAAGCTGGCCGTTTCCACCCTGGGCGAGATGGGCGAACGCACGAAGTTCCAGCGGGTCATACCCGAACGGGACCGCATGGTGATGGAAAAGGAAATACGCCGTGTCGTGCTGTGCACGGGCAAGGTTTATTACGATCTTTTGGCCGCGCGCCGCGAAGCCGCCATCGACGACGTGGCAATCGTGCGCGTCGAGCAGCTTTATCCGTGGCCGCGCCAGGGCCTGATGCAGCAGATTTCGCGCTATCCCAATGCCGAGATCGTGTGGTGTCAGGAAGAACCCGCCAATATGGGAGCCTGGACCTTCGTCTTCACAAGGCTGGTGGACGTGCTGGAACGTCTGGGCGCAAAGCAGGTCTTGCCCGCTTACGCCGGACGCGAAGCCGCAGCTTCGCCGGCCACGGGGTTGTTGAAAAACCATCTGAAAGAACAGGCCGCATTGGTCGAAAAGGCACTTTCGCCCGATACCGTGTTTCAGGGGCGCAAATAGTTGGGGCGCAAATAGTTGGGGCGCAAATAGTTGGGGCGCAAATAGTTGGGGCGCAAATATTTATCGAGGATTGATTATGGCGACACAGATTACAGTTCCTACTCTCGGCGAGTCGGTTAGCGAAGCCACCGTTGCAAAATGGTTCAAGGCGGTGGGGGACGCGGTGGCGGCGGACGAACCGCTGCTGGAACTTGAAACCGACAAGGTGACGCTGGAGGTCAATTCACCGGCGGGCGGAACACTCACCGAAATCGCCGTGCCGGAAGGATCGGACGTCGAGGTGGGCGCATTGCTGGGGATGATCGCCGAGGGCGCGAGCGCCCCCGCTGCCAAAGCGAAACCTGCTCCGGCCCCGGCCAAATCGGAGCCCGCCGCCATCCCGCTTTCACCCGCCGTTCGCAAGCTGGTCGACGAACAAGGACTGGACGCCCAGGCCATTTCAGGCACCGGCAAGGACGGTAGGCTGACCAAGGGCGACGTGCTGGCCCATATTGAAGCGCAAACCGCTCCGGCTCCGGCCCCCGCGCAAGCCCCCAAACCGGCCCCGGCTCCGGCCCCCGCGCCGGCTGCGGCTGCGGCAACACCATGGTCGGGCGACGCCATGTTCCCGCCGCGCCCCGATGGCCCGCGCGAGGAACGCGTGCGCATGACGCGCCTGCGCAAGAAAATCGCCGAGCATCTGAAAAACTCGCAGAACACGGCAGCGACGCTGACCACCTACAACGAAGCCGACATGAGCGCGGTGATGGCTCTGCGCGCCGAATTCCGCGACGCGTTCGAGAAAAAGCACGGCATCCGACTGGGTTTCATGTCGTTCTTTGTCAAAGCCTGCGTGACCGCCTTGCGCGAATTTCCCGTGGTCAACGCGGCCATTGAAGGTGACGAGATCGTTTACAAAAACCACTATGACATTGGCGTCGCCGTTGGCCTCAAGGAAGGTCTGGTGGTGCCGGTGGTGCGCAACGCCGACGCCCTTTCATTCGCCGCGGTCGAAGGGACCATTGGCGAGCTGGCCAAAAAGGCGCGCGACGGGTCGCTGGGAATGGACGAGTTGGAAGGCGGAACCTTCACCATTTCCAACGCGGGCGTTTACGGGTCGCTCAATTCCATGCCCATTCTTAATTTGCCGCAATCGGCGGTTCTGGGCATGCACAAGATCCAGCAGCGCCCGGTGGTGGCCGAAGACGGTTCCATCGTCGCCCGGCCCATGATGTATCTGGCGCTCAGCTACGATCACCGGCTTATTGACGGTCGTCAGGCTGTTTCGTTCCTGGTGCGCGTCAAGAAATGCATCGAAAACCCGACCCGCATCATGCTCGACACCTGAACGCAGGAACCAAAATTATGAGCAATACCCCCTTCGATCTGGTTGTCATCGGCGGCGGGCCCGGCGGCTACGTGGCCGCCATCCGGGCCGCGCAACTGGGCCTGAACGTAGCCTGCGTGGAAGCCCGCGATACATTAGGCGGAACCTGCCTGAATGTGGGCTGCATCCCGTCGAAAGCATTGCTGCAATCGTCCCATCACTACGCGGTTGCCAAGGATGAAATGGCCGCGCACGGTGTACAAACCGGCGAAGTGAAGCTGGACCTGCCGACCATGATGGCGCGCAAGGACAAGGTCGTCGGCGATCTGACCAAGGGCATCGATTTTCTGCTCAAGAAAAACAAGGTAACGCGCATTGTCGGGCGCGGTGTTATCAAGGATGCCTCAACCGTGACCGTCGGCAAGGAAACGCTGAAAACCAAAAACATCCTGATTGCGACGGGTTCGGAATCCACGCCGTTGCCCGGCATCAAGATCGACGAAAAACGCATCGTCACCTCGACCGGCGCACTGGCCCTGCCCGAGGTGCCAAAAAAACTGATCGTCATCGGAGCGGGCATCATCGGGCTGGAACTGGGCTCGGTGTGGCGCAGGCTGGGGGCGGAAGTCACCGTTATCGAATTCCTCGACGCCATCCTGCCGGGACTGGATGGCGAGGTGGTCAAACAAATGACCCGCACGCTGAAAAAGCAGGGCCTCAAATTCCAGCTTTCACGCAAGGTGACCGGGGCAAAGGCAAGCGCCAAGGGCGTCACGCTCACCGCTGAACCCGTCGCGGGCGGCGAGGCCGAAACCTACAGCGCCGATGTCGTGCTGGTCGCCGTGGGCCGTCGGCCCTTCACCGAAGGGCTGGGGCTGAAAAAGGCTGGCGTGGCGCAGGACAAGTACGGCTTCGTCACCGTGGACGAGAATTTTGCGACCAGCGTTCCCGGCATCTACGCCATCGGCGACGTTATCGGCGGCATGATGCTGGCCCACAAGGCCGAAGACGAAGGCGTGGCGGCGGCCGAAATCATCGCAGGTGAAAAGGCCCATGTGAACTATTCCGCCATTCCCGGCGTCGTCTACACCTGGCCCGAAGCCGCCGGACTGGGCAAGACCGAGGAAGCCCTCAAGCAGGCGGGCGTCGACTACAAGGTCGGTAAATTTCCCTTCTCGGCCAACTCAAGGGCGCGCTGCAACGCGGATTCCGAAGGCTTCGTCAAAATCCTGGCCGACGCCAAAACCGACGCCATTTTGGGCGTCCACATCGTCGGCCCCGAAGCCGGCGACCTCATCCAGGAAGCCGTCATCGCCATGGAATTCAGCGGCTCCGCCGAAGACCTCGCCCGCTCCTGCCACGGACATCCGGGACTGTCCGAAGCGGTGAAGGAAGCGGCGCTAGCGGTTGGGGGCCGAGCTATTCATTCGTAGCCGAGCGCTATTCCTCCACCCCCGGCGGGATCAACACGAAGTTCCCCACGTAGTTCTTTTTTAGGAACTCGCGCTGGGCGTTGGCGATTTCGGCCAGGGGGAAGGTTTTGGCGACTAGGGGGCGGATTTCTGCGTTTTGGATGTAGTTGACGAGGTTGGGGAAGACGGGTTCGTCCCAGCCGGTGCAGCCGATGAGGGTCAAATCCTTGAGGTAAAAGGTGCGCATGTCCAGCTCGACCATGGGGCCGCCGATGGCGCCCGCGCTGGCGTAGTGGCCGCCGCGTTTCATCACGTCTAGCAGACGGCCGAAGTCCGGCCCGGCAACGATGTCGATGACCACGTCGACGGACTTCTGACCCAGTTCGGCCAGGAAATCGATTCCCCGTTCGATGACATTATCAGCCCCGAGTTCGCGCACCCTGTCCATTTTGTCGGCCCCGGCGATTGCCGTGACGGTTGCGCCGCGCCGTTTGGCGAGCTGCACGGTGGCCGAACCAACGCCGCCGGACGCGCCCGTGACCAGCACATGATCGCCCGCCTTTACGCCCGTGCGATGGATCATGTTTTCCGACGTGCCGTAGGCGCACGGGATGGTGGCCAGTTCGGCGTCGGACCAGTCACAATCCACGGCGAAAATTTCGGACGCGGGGACTTTGACATACTGGGCGAAAGCCCCGTCGAAGTCGGACGCCATCCAGATGTTTTCGGGCGAGTCCCAACCCTCGTGCCGCATGCAGGCGCGTACGATCACGCGCGATCCGATGGCGCTGTCATCTTCACCGGAGGCCACGGAAACAACGCGGCCACAGCAATCGGTACCTTGAATGAACGGGAACGGAGTCGACTCGTTCCACCCGCCGTCGGTCTTGGCGGTATCGTCCCCGGCATGCGCGGTGTCTTCGGTGCCGGCCTTCACGCTGGCTGAATACCAGCCCAGGCGTGTGTTGATCTCGGTGTTGTTGACGCCCGCGGCCAGAACCTGCAAAAGAACCTCGCCGGGACCCGGAACCGGAATGGGTTCTTCACGGTACTCCAGTTTGTCGTAACCGCCGTTGCCGGTGGTGACGACTGCCATCATGGTCGGTTTTCTATCCGTCATTGTACCGCTTCCCGCTTTCGTAAATTTTCCGGGATCGTATAGTGGCTGGTGCGGAACTCAAGGGATAAAGAATGAAACTTCCGGGAAACTTTGGCGGGCTGCGGGCAATTTTTTGCAAGCCCATGTACCGCATTTACGTTGCCGGAAGCATTGCGTCGAACCTGGGCCTGTGGGTTTGGCGCATCGCGGTGGGCTGGCTGACGTGGGAATTGACCGAGTCCACGGCATGGCTGGGCGGCATGGCGGTGGCCGAGGTGGCACCCGTCATGATATTCGGTTTCATCGCGGGAACGATTGTGGACCGCACCGACTATCTGCGGCTTTTGCGCGGCGTCCAGATGATCATGCTGTCTTTTGGAGCCACCATTGCGGCCCTGACCTTCGCCGATCTGATGACCATATGGATTTTATGCGGGATCACGGTTTTGCGCGGCACCGGCCTTGCCTTCATGCGCCCATCTCGCATGTCGCTGGTCTACGCCATCATCGGGCGCGAACATCTTCCCACGGCGCTGGCTGTTAATTCGCTGATCTTCAACGGGTCGCGCTTTATTGGCCCGGCCATCGGCGGCGCGGTCATTCTGGCGGGCGGCGTTGCCTGGGGCTTCGCCGTGGCGGTCAGTTTGTTTTTCTGTTTCACCATTAGCTTACGCATGCTGTCCATTGAGGCGAGAGCGCCCAAGAAGGAAGCCAAATCCCTGGCTGCGGAATCGCTCGACGGCATTCGCTACCTGCTGGCCCATCCTGGAATTCGCACACAGATGGTTCTGGTTTTCTCCATGGGATTTTTCGCCCGTCCGTTGATCGATCTGTTTCCCGGCTTTGCCGCCCAGGTGTTTGCGGGCGGAGCCGAAACCCTGGCCACACTTATGAGCGGACTTGGCCTGGGAGCCATTTTCGGCGGCATCTTTTTGGCCTCGCGAACGGCCGGCACCAAGGGCCTGACCAACGTCACCCTGATCAGCATGCTGATTTCCTCGCTGACCCTGCTCGCCTTCAGCGCCACCGACACGTTTGCGCTGGCGTTGCCGCTGGTTGTGCTTATGGGCAGCTCGTTCGTCGCCCAGGGCATTGGCAACCAGACGCTAATCCAGTCGGCGGTCGATCCCGCCATGCGCGGGCGCGTGCTCAGCCTTTATGGCCTGACCGTGCGAGGGATGCCGTCCATCGGCGCACTGATCATGGGGGGTGCCGCGGAATCCATCGGCCTTCGATTGCCAGTGGCCGCCGGGGCCGCGCTGTGTTTCGCCGTTTGGGCGTGGGCGTGGCAGCGACGAAGTTTCTACGCGGCAAATCTGGAAAGCCCGCCGGACGAAAAGTCATGAATCAAGGCCCCTCTTCCGTTCGCCTGACCGTAACCCTTTGCACCGCCGAGGTTGCGGGCATGGTGGGGTTCGCCACCTTCGCCGCCCTGCTTCCGGGGTTTCTGGACGAATGGGCATTATCGAAGACGGAAGCCGGTTGGCTCAGCGGCATTTTCTCGGCTGGCTACCTTGTCGCCGTGCCGGTGCTGGTCAGCCTGACCGACCGCATGGCTGCGCGCCGCATTTATCTGGTTTCCATGGTGCTGACGTGTGTCTCCTATCTGGGGTTCGCCCTATTGGCCGAGGGGTTCTGGACGGCGCTGATCCTGCGTTTCATTTCCGGCATCGGGCTGGCTGGAACCTACATGCCGGGCATGAAAATCTTGGGTGACCGGTTATCGGGCCGCGCCCAAAGCCGGGGCATCGCCTTTTATGCGTCGCACTTTTCCATCGGCTGGGCGCTATCGTTCCTGCTGGCGGGTG
Source organism: Rhodospirillales bacterium (assembly GCA_018648445.1). Next base: position 42,891 of record JABGRG010000019.1, read on the forward strand.
AGATGGCGGCATGGCTGGACTGGCGCTGGACCTTCGCCCTGTGCGCTCTTGGCCCGGTGCTGGCGTTTGTGCTGGTCGGGCTTTTGGTGCCTGAAAACGATGCGCGCGATCAACTCGAGCCCGACGCCAAGCTTCTCGACTTTTTGCCGGTTCTGAAATGCCGACAGGCCATGGGCTATGTGCTGGCCTATGCGGTCCATAATTTCGAAGCCTTCGCGGCGCGCTCGTGGATCGTCGTCTTTTTGGTTTTCGCGCAAGGCCAGCACACCGAAAATCCGGGTTGGAACATCACCCTGATCGCGACGATTTTTACCATCGTCGGCATGCCCGCCAGCGTGCTGGGAAACGAGTTTGCGGTGCGTGCGGGAAGGCGGCGCGCCGTCGCGGTGATCATGCTGACGTCGTGCGCCGTGGCTGCCGTATTCGGTTTTCTTGCGGCCATCCCGTTTGGCCTTCTGGTCGCCGTGGCGCTCTTTTACGGGGGTTGGTGACGGGCGATTCCGCCTCGATCACGGCAGGTGCCGTGGCCGCCGCACCGCCGGGACACCGGGGCGCGACCATGGCCGTGCACGCCTGCATAGGATTCGCAGGCTCGTTCATGGGACCGGTCGTGTTCGGCGTCGTGCTGGACGGCTTCGGCGGCGGCGAGACGACGCTAAGCTGGGGTGCGGCCTTCCTGACCATGGGTCTGGTCGCGGCCCTAGGACCGCTGGCCGTAGCGGTTCTCAGCCGCGAGGAGGCGACTTCCGCGCCCTCGGATGGGTCGCCCGGTAAACGGACATGAGGCGGGCGGAATCGACGTCGGTGTAGCGTTGCGTGGTGGATAGCGAGGCGTGGCCCAGCAATTCCTGGATGGTGCGCAGATCGCCGCCGCCGGCCAGCAGGTGGGTGGCGAAGCTGTGGCGAAGCGCATGGGGCGTGGCGGTCTCGGGCAGGCCGAGAATGGTCCGGATTTTTCGCATCTGTGCCTGTATGAGGCTGGAATTCAGGCGTTTCCCGCGCGCGCCCAAAAACAACGGGCCGTCGCCTTCCAGGGTATACGGGCAGACCGCCACGTAATCTTCAATGGCCTCGCGCACCACGGGCAGAACCGGAACCATGCGCTGCTTGTCGCCCTTGCCGGTAATGATCATGGTGTCGCCGGTAGGCATCTGGTTGCGGTTCAGCCCGAGCGCCTCGCCGATGCGCAGGCCGCATCCATACAGAAGCATCATCACGGCGGTATCGCGTTTGGCGATCCACGGGGTGTCGGTGAAATCAGAAATGCTTTCAACCACATCCAGCGCGTCGCCCTCTTCCAGCGCCTTGGGTACCGAATGGGGTATGCGCGGCGTGCGCACGGCGGCCACGGCGGGATTATGAAGGACGCCGTTTTTCTCGAGATGACGGAAGAAGCCGCGCACCGTCGACATGGCCCTTGCCGTCGAAGTGCGAGAAAGTCGCTCGGCGGCGCGGCGCGCCAGCCAGCTTCTGAAATCAACCGCCCCCAGAGCTTCCAGATCGCGCAACCCCGGAGCAAATCCCAGATGTTCGTTCATGAAAGTAAGAAAGGCCGCCAGATCGCGCTGATAGGCGTCCAGCGTGTGAACCGATACCCGGCGTTCGCCGACCAGCCATGTTCGCCAGTCTTCAATGGCGGCGGCCACCGAAGGCTCGGCGTTAAATTGAATCAGAGAGGCTTTTCGAGCCATTGTCCTATACAGGTTTCCGTGATTCGTGCCAAAAAGCCGATCAATTCGGTTCCCTGACCCGGTTGAAAAGCGCTGTCCCGCGCGCCGAGGGCAAGCAGGCCGGCCGGGGTTTTTCCATCCGCCCCGATACGTGCAAGCGCCGCCGAATGAACCAGCCCGGCCCCTTCGCCGAATATGGTTCCGTCGTCTGCGGCCTCGTCCACCAGCGCGATTTTGCGATCTATCCCGATCAGGTCGTCAACAAAGCCTTCGGCAAGCAGTCTCACGCTACGAACCGGTGGTTCGGTTTGTTCGCCCAGCGGAACCTCGAACCCGATGGCGACCACGTCCACATCCAGGATCAGCGGCCATTCGTCGCAAATGGTGCGCAGGCCCGCAACCAGCCCATCCGCCGTCATCAAGGCCAGCACAGCGTCGTGCACGCGGGCCTGACTGGACATGTTGCTGCGGCTGGTCTCGATCAGATCGCGCGCGCCGTTCTTCATATCCTCCATCTCGCCGCGCAGGTAATCGAGCATGGTTTTTTGCAGATCGACAACACCGTCACCCTTCCAGCGCCGGGGCGGCGTCATGCGCGCCAGCAATTCTTCCCGGGCGACGAAGAAATCCGGATGCTTTTCCAGAAATTCCTCAATTTGCGCATCATTGGTGGAAATCGGCTTGTCTGTCGTGGAATTATCGTTCATGGCTACCGCATAATAGATACGTGATGGGGCAGAGTGTAACCCATGCCAAATGAGCATGCCAGTTCACAAGAATACCGGGCCAATAACCGCATCAGCGTATTGCTGCCGCTGCCCCTGGTCGGCCCCTATGATTACCGCGCGCCCGAGGGGCTATTCCTGAAACCCGGCGATTTCGTTTCGGTGCCACTGGGAAAACGCGAACGCATCGGCGTTGTGTGGGGGCCGGGTTCGGACGATATCAATGAGGCCCGCCTCAAAGACGTTTCCGCGCGGCTTGAATGCCCGCCCATGACCGACGTCGCCCGCGATTTTGTCGATTGGGTGGCGCGTTACACCATGAGCGCGCCCGGTGCCGTTCTGCGCATGGCCATGAGCGTGCCCTCCGCCCTGAACCCGGCAAAACCGATCATCGGATATGAACTGGCCCCGCACGCGCCCGAGGTGCGTTTCACGGCTGCGCGCCGACGCGTCGTCAACCTGTTGGCCGAGGGACCGCCTCGCGAGGGCCGCGAACTGGCCGCCGAGGCAGGTGTTGGCACCGGCGTCGTCAAGGGACTGGCAGCCGCCGGTGTCCTGCAAACCGTTGATCTGCCGCCTCGCAAAACCTTCATGGAACCCGACTGGCAATTACCCGGCCCCACCCTGTCGCCCGATCAGGTGCGCGCCGCCACCGACCTTCGCAACCGGGTCGTCGAAGGCGGGTTCAGCGTGACGGTTCTGGATGGCGTTCCCGGATCGGGCAAAACGGAAGTTTATTTCGAGGCTTTGGCCGAAACCCTGGCCAAGGGCGAACAGGTTCTGGTTCTGGTTCCCGAGATTTCGCTTACGGCGCAATGGCTGAACCGCTTTCGGGACCGTTTCGGAACGACGCCTGCCGAATGGCATTCCGACCGTTCGCCGGG
>JABGRG010000020.1 GCA_018648445.1 Rhodospirillales bacterium
GATCCTCTGTTACGAAACAGACTCAGGCGTCCCAAATGTTTTGATGACGGACAGGTTCAGGACACCGAACGGCTTATTCCGGCGCTGGAGACGGTCCTGAAGAAAGCCTGACGTCAGTCGGTCAGGTTGCCGTCGGCGCCGAAGTCAATCGGGCTGGGATCGCCATGAACGGTGAATTCCGCGCGGCCCTCGATTTCCGGCAGGAAGGCCTCGGAAACCTGAATGGAGTGGATCGCCTTGGTATTGGCGATGCGAACCACGCGGGCCTTTTCGCTCGTCGCGGGGAAACTGCCGCGGATCGCCAAGGCCATGGCCTCGCGGTCATTATTCAAAATCATCGGCAGCCGGGCGCTGTCGCTTACGCGTGACGTGATGGTGTTGGTGTAGGTCGATGTGAAATCCATGGCATCGACAAGACGTAGCGTCGTGAAATCGGCAGCGCCGATACCGTTGGCGTTGCCCTGGGACGCCGGAGACACCGCGCGAACGAATATCTTCTTTACCGCGATCGTGTCGAAACCGGGGTGGCCCGAGGTTGTGCGTCCGCTGACGTTTGGATCCATGCCGGTGCCCGAGAAGTTCTTTCCGATTTCATCAACGATCAAAACGTCGATTTCCGGGAACAACAGCCTTCCCAAAATGTCCTTTGCGTAAACCAGAATTTCCTTTTCGCGTGGAAATATCTCGTCAGGTGTCATCACGTCTATGCGCGCCAGATCATTGTAAGCATTTTCGACGACACCGATGCCGCATAATATCGGCGTTGCAGCAAGAAGGGCGCGCCCGGCTTCCGGAATGATCTGCGAGAAATTCAGAATACTATGACCGTGCACCATTTCAGCGCCCTGGCGTTTGCCAAGGCCGATGACGATCATTTTCACCAGACCGCTTTCCCAATCGCCACGAAAACTCGTGTGCGGCTTGATCTTGTTGAAAACCACGATGCCATCGGATTGTTGCGCCAGTTTGTCACAGTAAAGAGGTGTCCCGTCGGCCATCGTTGCGACCGGCACCACCTCCGTTGCCGATCGAATTGGTGCGCCGATGCTGGTTTCTGTGATGCCCTGATGTTCCAGCACCGCGGCCTGTCCTTCGGCGGTTCCTTTGCCATGGCTGCCCATGGCCGGAATGATGAACGGCGCGGCCCCTCGCTCACGCAAAGATCGCACAATCGTCGCAAAAGCCTCCACGACATGCGGGATTCCTCGGCTGCCCGCAGTAATGGCTATAGACTTCCCGGCAATGTCCGGCAGCGCCGCCGCCGCCATCTGTGCGGTGAGCTCGGAGCTAACGTCTTCAACCGCATCTTTGCAAAAATGCTGATCAATCGTCACCATGCGGGGGAAGACAAAGCTCTCAAGTCCCGGGACAATGACCTCCACCTTTTCCAAACGCATGGCGCTTCCATCCTTCCATTTTATTGACCGTAGAAGATAGAGTCTTCAATCGCCGTTCAGCAAAACGCAAATGGCGTCGTTTCGTCTGGTGAAACGGCTTCGGCTGTATCTTGATGGTCCGGAATGGGGCGCCGGACCACAGTCGATCGGACAACGGCGCGAAGTTTACGGCAAACGCCGTGCGGAAGCGGGAAGAAAACCAGGCCCTTCATGACAGCCGCTCGTGACCCAACGGAGACCTACCAATGTGGTTTTCATCGCCCGTCGACAATCTGAGCGAAGGTTCTATTCGGAGGGCGTAATATGGTGATCGAGGAACTCGATTCTGCGACGTCGAAGTGGACGACGCCGAACAAGTTGACGTCTGATCTTGGGGGCAGAGCGGAAACCCTCTGCCTCGTCGGAAATAGGTAGCATTTAGCCATAAGGGGAATATCAACGTTTACTGGAAGCGACCGCCGCCTCCGATGGCTTGCCAACCGCCGGCTTGAGGTTGGGGTCTGGGCGAGGGTGGATTTGCCGTCCGCTGATGTCGGCCGAACGTATTGAAGGAAGGGCGGATGGGTGGCGCGGCCTTGCGGAATTCTTCGTCATCATCGCCGGACGGGATGTTGCCGGTGTCGACCACCTTGCCGCTCTGAACACCCATGAGGGTCCATGAGACGACGGCCTTGAGTGTGTCGCCGGCGATCCGGCCCTTGAATTCCGCTCGAGCCTTGCCCGAAGTCGGTCCACAGTTGGAGCCGCAGTACTCCGTCGACAGGGACCAGCGCCCCTCGAGGGTTCCGCTGATTGATTCCCCATTGACGCCACCTCCCACGACCCTTCCGTCGAAGCGGATCTGATCCCAGTTGCCACCGGCGGTTTCGATCGTTCCGCAATGTCCATTCGGATCGGTCGCGTGCCGCAAACTGATGTTCTCTCGATATTCGCCGCCAAATCCGGACGACTCGCGTACCGTGGTTTGGGTGCAGCCATTTGCCAGAGAGGTTTGGATGGTCTCTGTTTTTTCATTCGGGTCCCAGGTTGCCGTCTGCGGTTGGCCATCCGCGCCTTGTCCCGAAACCACGATCCGTCCGTCGGGCTTGACGGTTCGTGCACCGTTCGCCGGAACCACAGCAACCGTCATGGTGTTCCCTTTGATGTTGCCCGTCACCCGTTGACCCTCAAGCGTCAGGGTGAGTTCGCCGGTTCCGGTCGCCCCCTCGAACCAGCCCCGGGTGGTCAAGCTTTGGGGCGTGGGTGAAGGCGTTGCCGCGGGAGGCGCGGATGCGGTTTGAGGGTTCGCCATAGGCGGAACTTCGACCGGCGGAAGGGTGATGCCAAGCCTTTTGGCAAACAGTTGCAGGTCCTTCAGCGCCAGCACGGCCTTCGCATACCGTCCCTTCAAATCTTCGTATGAATCCTTCCACTCCGGATCGGACAGCAAATCATTGATGTCGTTGATCTCAGCCAGGGCCTTTTTCTGGTATCGTGACAAGGCGCCTCTTTCGAAGTCCTGTCGGAGCTTAATTTGGGCGGCGATCCAGGAAGAATCGCTTCTTTCTTTTTCAATTCTTTTGAGATTCAACAAATCGTTATCTGCAGCAGCGATGGATTTATTAATTCTTGTAATCGTATTCTTCTCATCTTCGATGTCGGTGTTGATTGCTTCTAGTTTTTTTCGGCATGCATCCGATTTACAACCAATGCCCATTTTCGAGAGGCTGACAAGTTTTTCATAAGCCGCGATGCTGGATTTGGTTTCGGCTACGGCTTCGAGCAACGAATCGCGCTCCTTCATCACTTTCTGTTGCTCAACCCGAGCCGCGTAAGCCGGCATTTTCCCCTGTTTGATGATGGCTTCCAGCTTGACCAATTCGCGAAGCCGATTCTGCTGCGCCGCAACATTGGCAGTTCCCGAAGGACGTTGATCGAGCCACTGCTTTACTTTCGCCTGTTCGTGGAGATTGCGCAAAAGAACCGCTTCGTCCCGATCAAGTTCACCTTGGTCCAAAACGCCATGCGCACCTAAAACCATGTACATCACGAACGCGTAATCATCGCCCCAGACCTTCGCCGTCATGGGTCCGCCCAATAGGCACGCCAAGCCGATGGCGACGGAGATTGCACGGCGGAGAACAAGCTGCTTCACCATGTCACCGGTTTCCATCCACCCTGGTCCTGCGGTTGCGGCGAAGATTGGGCTGGGTTGATCTGTGGACGATTTGCCGGCGGCGGCGCGGCTGATACCGGCGGTCTGGTGACGGTCGGAACCGGCGGGGCTAAACTGACCGCCGGAGCGTTCGGTGGGCTTGGGCGCGCGGCGGGGGCAGGAGAAGGGCCGCCGCCGGCGGGCGGAGGGGAATCCCTGGCGACATCAATGGGTGAGACGGACACCGAATCCAAATCCTGTACCCGCAGCAGGTAGTCAGTCCCTTTACAGTTGAGGTGCCAGCGCGCCTCAGCTGAACCGGGCGCGGCAAGTTGAACGGCGGCGCGGGGCTTTGGACATTGGCCGTCGGCGAAACGGATAACCAGCTCGCCCAGCGCATCGGCCATATTGGCGCAGACCCGCCGACCGTTCGACGCGGCGTCGCAGGACGCCTCGGGCATAGAGGTGATGTTGGACGAGTACTCGGACGCGGTGACACTCGAGGGCCAACACATGAATACCGCAAGCGCTGCGAGCATTGCCGAGGCGACACTTTGATGTACGACAAACCTTTGCCACTTCTGCATGACAACCTCCCATCAACGCTTCCAGCGCGGAGCGATCACCTCGGCGGCATCGCGTCAACCTGCTGTCCTGTTTTTTTGACGTTGGCCTTATTCTAGGCAGGTGCGAGTATAGCAGAATCAGGGTTCAAATCGAACGGCCATTCCGGGTTCGTTTTCATGGCCTTGAAGCCGTATCCACAATTCCGGTCACTCCGGCGCGAGTCCGATCCGCGTCCTAAACGGCGCTCACTTGAACTATTCGTAAATCGGCCCGCGTAAGACCGCTTCGGGTCATCAACGGCCTTTAACGCCCGCCCCGAAATTGTTCTGCTTTGCCCTCAACAGCGGACGTGAACACCTAAAATGTCGGCTTACCCCCGAAGAGCAGTCGTCACGTCACCCAGTGCTAAATGTCTGTTTTTAGCCAGGAAGAGACATGCTACGCCAACCATTTGGGATTTGGACGATGCGGAAAATGCATGTTCGGTTTATTGCCTCCTCTAACCTCGCGATTACCATGATGATTGAGCAGGCCGCCTGTTTGCCTTAAAATGTCGGAGGCCAACAAGCATAAGAAAACATCCAGCCTTTCGAGCTAGAAGGGACTCTCCACAAGGTGGCGGAGGAGTGGATGGGAATGCGATCTGCAACAATCTTCGGCCTGATCTTTGCTTTGGCGGTACCGCTGACGGGCTGCCAACCCCCGAGGCCGATCGAACTCCCGGCAAGGCCCGTTATCTCCGGCGAATCCCAGACCCCGGTTGTCGATGCCCGCCTAGGTAAGGTGACGGTCAAGCCGTTCTCAATCTCGGTCGCCAACAAGGCCTACTATGTATCCGAATACTTCCACATTCTGGAGGCACCGTTCCGGGACGGGGTAAACCGATTCCTGCGAAGCCCAGGATTTTTCACGCCCGCTGCCAATGAAATAATCGACGTCGAGGTCAGCCTCGAACGTCTCGTGAAGGACAAGGAAAACGCCGAAGTCGATGTCACGCTCCGCTATCTGTTTCGGATGTCCGACGGCACGATCCTCCTGGACCACACCACTAAAAACCATGGTGACGAATATACTCAGGTGCTGTTCGAGCCCGCCTTCCGGGAATCGACCAACGATGCCTATTCAAAAAGCTTCCGGGAAGTCGCCGGGATGCTCGAAGGGGTCCTGCCCGAGACACTGGCCTCGACCAAGGCCGAAAGATCACAGATCGCCCGGGACTTGCAACCCGAAAGCGGCACCTATCGGGTGATTGCGGGCAAGACCACGGTTCGGCAGCGTCCCCGAGCCAACGCCGAGGCCGTCGGTACGCTTCCCCGAGGCAGTCTCGCCCAGGTCGTCGGCCGACTGCAATCGGGTTGGCTCCGTATCGCACGGGGCGGCAAACCCTACGGCTGGGCCCACCGAACGGCGCTGCGGCCCGAGGGCGCGCCGCCGATCGTTACGACCCGGAAACCGGCACCGCGGAACTTCGCGACCGCGCCACTGGCCGTCACCTTTGCCAAGGGAAAATCGCGGCCCGACGACATCGCGGTGATCGTCGGCAATGGGGACTACGCCAAGTTGGGCAGGGACATCCCCGACGTCACCCCCGCCCATGCCGACGCTGAAAGCTTCAAGCGATACGCCATGACCGCTCTTGGCGTGCGTGAAGGCAACATCATTGATCTGCGCGACGCCACCGGAGCCCAATTGAAAGGCGTCTTCGGCTCCGACCGCAGCCACAAGGGTCAGCTTTTCGATTGGGTGCGGCCGGGTCAGTCGCGGGTCTGGGTCTATTACGCAGGGCACGGCGCTCCCGCAGGTAAGGAAGGCACCGCGTTTCTGGTTCCCGTCGATGCCGATGCGGCGCGGATCGAAATCAACGGCTATCCGTTGTCCGTGCTTTACGCCAATCTCGGAAAAATCCCAGCCAAGTCGATGACCGTGGTGCTGGAGGCCTGCTTCTCGGGCGCCAGCCAGGCCGGCACCGTGATCTCGCGGGCTTCGGGCATCTTCGTCCGTCCCAAAACGCCCGCCGTGCCCGGCAACATCACCGTGATTGCCGCCGGGGCGGCGGACCAGATCGCGTCCTGGGAGGAGGACAAATCCCACGGCCTGTTCACCAAGTACTACCTGACCGGCATGAGCGGTGAGGCAGACAAAGTCCCACACGGCAACGGTGACAGCAAGGTGGCTCTGAAGGAACTTGATGCCTATCTTGACAGCACTTTGACTTACTATGCTCGACGCTATTACGGCCGCGACCAGAAAGTCAGAATCGTCGTGGCCAAAGAACTGCGCGGCCAATGAGGCGGGCACTTTTCCTCCTCGGCTTGGTCGCCGTTCTTCTGGGGCTGGGCGGGGCCTCGGTTCAGGCCGAGCCTGAATTTACCCTTGGGACGGTGGGGAGCCTTCCTTTCGAGTGGAAACGAATCAAGAGCATGCCCGGCGAATACCAAGAGTATCGCACAGCGCACATGCAGTCCGATTCGGAACGGGCCCGGGGGAAACTGACAAACCTGCTGACAACCGGCTTCGAAGGCTCGGGGCTTTTCTCCTCTCCAAGCGGCGAGGCCTTGAACGTCTGGGCTGAGATGCTGTCCCTGAGCGACGTCAACTGGACGGACATACACGGCAGGTTCCGCTACCGGGTGACCGACTCCGACGGCGAGACGGTCCTGACGAAAGACATCGACGCCACCGGCAGGGACAACTCGTGGGATGGTGGCACCCGATACGAGAAAGGCGTCGACGACGCCTTGGCCCAGAGCGTGGCGAGGCTCGCCGCCGCCCTGAAGCGCGACCTTGCCCCGGCTTGGACGGTTTTTGCCTCCGCCCGAGAGGAACGGCGGCGGGTCAAGGCGGGGATCGCCACTCAGATGTCGGTCGAGGACGCCTTCTACCAGGTGGTCACCGACGGCGCAGTGGCACGGAAACTGCCCATGGCCAAAGCCGGGAAAGTGAAATCCCTTGCATTGGGTGGTGTCGTCCATGTGACCGGGCGGCTGCCGTCGGGCTGGCTCCAAGTGGCGGAGGAAGGGCGACCGGTGGGCTGGGTTCCGGGCGCGGTGCTTCGCCCGGAGGGGGCAACGACCGGGGCCGCTCCGGTAGCCGTCGCCATGCGGGAGCCGCCGCAACGGCGCGTCGCGACCAAACCACTCCCCATCACTTTCCCCAATGGGCCACAGCGCGTCGACGACATCGCCGTCATCATCGGCATCGCGGATTATGCCAAGATGGGGCGGGACATCCCCAATGTACCGCCTGCCCACGCCGATGCCGAAAGCTTCAAACGCTACGCGCTGGCCGCGTTGGGTATTCGGCGGGGAAACATCATTGATTTGCGCGATGCCACCGGAGCGCAGATCGAACGGGTTTTCGGTTCGGAACGCACACATAAGGGGCAGCTTTTCGACTGGGTGCGGCCGGGCGATTCCCGGGTTTGGGTTTACTACGCAGGCCATGGGGCTCCGGCGGGCAAGGAGGGCACGGCTTTTCTAGTTCCGGCGGATGCCGACGCGGCACGCATCGAGATCAATGGCTACCCTCTCGATACCTTGTACGCCAACCTGAGCCGCATTCCGGCCAAGTCGGTGACCGTGATCCTTGAGGCCTGTTTCTCCGGTGCCAGCCAGGGCGGCACCGTGATCTCGCGGGCTTCGGGCATCTTTGTGCGCCCCAAGGCGGCTGTCGTCCCTGGGAACATCACCGTCATCGCCGCCGGGGGACCGGAACAAATGGCGTCTTGGGAGGAAGACAGCTCGCACGGCCTGTTCACCAAGTACTACCTGACCGGCATGAGCGGCGAAGCCGACAAGAAACCGCACGGTAATGGCGACGGCGAGGTGGCCGTCGATGAACTGGCGCGTTACCTGGAACGGACACTGACCTACTACGCCCGGCGCTACTACGGTCGCGATCAGAAGGCCAGGATCGTCGTTGGAAAGACCAAATGACGGCTGGCCACAAGAAAGATAGAGGGCATTGTCCACGGCTGAATGCCTCTTTTGAGAAAGGACTGCTCAGGGTCATAGCCGGCTGTTTATGGTTGCCTGAAAATCCTTCAGTTAACCCGCGCTGAGCAGACATCTCCCCTTACGTGCCTTGAGTGGATTAGGGTATCCGTCTCTATTTGCGGTGTCCGCTGAAGTGTGAGAAGCGACTGCTGAAACCTTGTTCCGTCAAGCTGTAGTTTCCGCAAAACAAAGCCTTGATTTAAGGCCGCGTGAACGTGATTCTGACGGGGTCCTTTACAAGTGGAATTGAGATCGTCTTTGGGGAACGCTTTTTGTGGGAGGAGCGGATGCCAAGAGCCAACTCCATCCTTATGGCCTTCCTGGTGGGAGTGCTGGTGTTCGGGGCGCATTCCGCGTTCGCCGACGAAAAAAAAGGTAACCTAAACCCGGGGGATTTCCGACCCCAGGTTCCTCGAGGCTTGGATCCAAATCAGCTTCCACCGCAACCGGCGACCCAACCCGCCCCTTCGCCTCGGGCCACGGGCCCGGCTTTCTGTTCCGAAAATGCGAATGCGGCGGGCGCATGTCCTTCCCCGACGCAGCCTGCCCGAACGGCTGCAACGCCGTCACCACCGGCAGCACCCCCGCCCCAAACCGACGATCCCTGTTCCTCCGGTTACGGGGGAGAAACCTCGTGTCCCACCCCCGCACCAGGAGGGGCAGCACAACCCGGCGGTCCGGGGCCTCAGGCGGACCCAACTCCTGCATCGCCCACACCACAGTGGCCGGGACCCGATCCAGGGCCATTTATTGACAACCCGGTTGCCGATATTACGGCACAGGTTGGCTGGTGGGGCGGTCAGGCGACGGGGCGGATCGACACTTGGTTGGCTAACAGGTCTGGTAGTGGACCAAACACCACACCAACGCCTCCGGACGTTTCGGGCAGCGATGTCGGTGCTTTCGGTGGAGGAAGCAGCGACGGAGGCGGTTCTTCTGGCTCCTGGGGCAATGACCCACCACCGTTAACGAATGCGCCCCCCGGACCGATTTCACCTAGACCCGCTGCCAGTGATACCCCACCCGCTGAGCCGGGACCCCATTATTTTGGTAACACGGCAATGGACTGGACCGCCTACGGTGCGTGGCAGGCTGGAACCTGGTGGCAAAACCGGCAGAACAAAAAAAGCATTCCCAAATACGGACCGCGAAGGACGTTTTTACGGCCCGCCGATTCTGGTCACCCTCCAACTACCACGACTGAGCGGTTTCGTTAATAGTCGTGGGTCTATTGATGCCGCCGCTGCCTTAACAAAGATGACCGCATTGGGTCACAAGCGGCACATTCACTTGGTCATCCGGAAGGTCCGGTTGAGATGGAAAAGCAGACGGAAGAATTGCTAGTGCTATTCCCTCCGTTACGCAATTAACTCAATTTGTCCCATAGGCGCTGACGTCACACAGTCATGATGGTTTCGCAAACCGCGTTTCTGGCGCTGTGGATTATCGGCGGAACGTGGATTTTGGGCTTGGGCTAACCGGGTAGAGCCATTTTGGGTATAGTAATGCAGAATCCCTAAGTCCGGATTTGGCTAAAACACCCCCTTCGCCGCAGGGGCAGAGCGTTTCCGCTCTGCCGCCAAAATCAGACGTCAACTTGCTCGGCGATATCCAGTGCGTCGTCCACCTCGACGCCGAGGTATCTGACGGTGCTTTCAACCTTTGTATGACCGAGCAACAACTGCACGGCTACTAAATTTCCCGTTCTTCGATAGATGAGCGCTGCCTTGATCCGCCGAAGTGAGTGCGTGCCGAACAAAGAGGCGTCTAACCCGATGCCTGATATCCACTCCGAGACCAGCCTCGCGTATTGCCGTGTTGTCAGGCTGAGATCATGACCACGACGTCCCGCGAACAAATATCGCCAGGTTTCTTGGCTTGGTGCCTGAGGTAGTCGTCGATGGCTTGGCGAGTGTGTTCGGTGAATTCGAATTGGCGCGTTCCTTGGGAATTGCCTTTCATTTTTCGAGTTTCTCGGAATAATTGGTGCTGGGCCAAACTTTGGGGTCGCGGGTCGGAACGGAGTGCTGGGTGTGAGGATTGATCGAAAGAATGATCTCAGTCTTCGGCTGCTTGAAGTGTTCGGTGTCGTAATGCGCAATCTTACGACGGTGAGGGCGGCGGAAGAACTTGGCGTTTCCCAACCGGCGGTCAGCAACGCGTTGAAGGCGCTGGAAAAGCAGTTCGGCTTTACCCTGTTCGAGCGCACCAATCGCGGATTAATCCCCACCGATGAGGCGCGTATTATTTTTGAAGAAGTGGATCCCGTCTTCTCCATGCTGCGCGGCATCGAGGATCAGGTGCGGGCCATTCGCGCGACACGGAAGGGGCGGTTGCGCATCGCGGCAACGGCGCCGCTGGGACAAACCGCGATCCCCACCGCGCTGAAAAGTTTTCTCGCCGACCGCCAGGATGTGCGCATCAGTTACGATGTATACGGAGTAGATCGCGTCATTCGCGATGTCACCGCCGGGATCAAGGATATTGGTATCCTCCTGGGTGTGGAAAGCCATCCAGGCTGTGACGTGATGCCCCTGTTCGAGGGGCATATGGAATGTGTCCTCTTGGCGGATCATCCGTTGGCCGCGCTGGATACAATTACGCCCGCTGATTTGGTGAAGCACGACTATATCGGCATCCGCGTTTCCAAGGAATCGAAGCTTGGGGCGCTGATCCAAGGCGCTTTTGCCGAGTCTGGAACCCACTATGATTCTGGAGTGGAAGTAAGGTTTTGCCACACCGCCAGCGCCTTGGCGAACGCCGGATTGGGCGTTGCAATTGTCGATTCCTTTTCTGCCCGTTTCTTGCGTTCCAAAGATTTGGTGCGGCGTTCGTTCGAACCTCGAATACCGGTTACCGCCGTGGCCATTGTGCGCGCCGACCATCCGCCATCGCGCGTGGCCGCCGCTTTTGTCAAAGAAATAGAGGGCTTCTTTCAAGAGGAGACCCCGTAAGCGGTGAATGCCACGGATTGATATAATTTCGCATTATATACATCGCCTTTTATTAATAAGTCATGTTATTGCAATTGCCGTCAGAATCCCATTTGATTACGGCTTGGAATTATAATCGACCGTGGCGACGACCGAAGCCATCATGGGTCATGGCTTCCCGTCGCCTTCAAGGACCGAAAGAGGAGGCTCTTACATGAGCATGAAACGAGGCTTTTTATTTGTTCTGTCAGTGGTGGCGTTGGTCTTCGGATACGCCGTTACAGGGCAGGCCAATGACCGACTGAAGACGCTTGTCGTTGCCGTGAATTCCGACCCCGCCAATCTGGAACCGGGCACCAACAAAGCCTATCCCATCGGCAGCGAAGTCATCCTGAACGTCTTCGATACGCTCGTCGCCTGGACACCCCCTTCGTTCGAAAAGATGGAAGGGCGACTGGCCGAATCGTGGACCGTATCGGCGGATGGAACGGAATTCACTTTCAAGCTTCGCAGCGGTGTGAAATTTCATGACGGCACGGCGTTTGACGCCGAAGCCGTGAAATTCTCGTTTGAGCGCACGAAGAAAATCAATCCCTACATGAAAGCCAACTTCGGCCTCATCAAAGAGATCAAGGTGCTCGGTCCGCTGGAAGTCAAAATCTCCCTGACCAAAGCCATGCCGGTCTTCCTGTCGATTTTGGCGCAGCCCCAGGCGGCTGTGGTCAGCCCGGCGGCGGTGAAGAAGTTCGGCGACAAATTCAACGTCAATCCGGTGGGAACCGGGCCGTTCAAATTCGTCAGCTACACGCCGGACACCAATGTCGTTTTGGCGGCCAACGCTGACTATTTCCGTGGCGCACCCAAGCTTTCGCGAATTATTTACCGGGTCATCCCCGAGGCCTCGACACGGCGCCTTGAGCTGGAAAATGGCGGCATCGATATCAGCCAACAGAACGGCCAGCTCTATTCCATCCCGGTGGAAGACATCAAGGCGTTTGCCAAGAACCCCGATGTTGACGTGATCCAGGTCCCAAGCCAGATCTTCCGTCAGTTCGAATTCAACAACAGCCATCCCGACAGCCCGATCAACGACGTGCGGGTGCGCAAGGCCATGGCCTATGCCATTGATTACGACGGCCTGTTGAATGGCATTCTCGGCGGCACGGCCAGCCGGATTTACGGGCCGCTTCCGACCAATAGCTGGGCCTTCAACCCGGCCATGAAGGAGCGGGCGTTCTCGTACAATCCCGAAAAGGCCAAGAAGCTTCTGGCCGAAGCCGGATACAAGCCCGGGGATCTGAAGTTCAAGCTCTACTCGTTCCAGGGCAATCTCTGGGGCAGCCTGTGCACCTTCCTGCAGGCGAATTTCAAGGACGTGGGCATCGACGTCGAAGTGGCGCAGACCGAATTCCCCATCTATCGGAATCTGCACACCACCGGCAAGCACGAGATCGCCATGGACGGACGCCAGCCCTGGTACAACGATCCCGACGCCCACATCACGATCGGGTACTACTCGGCCCTCGCCAGTTCCGCCATGACCTTCCGGATGCCCGAGGATGCCGAGCTTGACGCTCTTGTGCTGAAGGCCCAATCCACAGTGGACTTCACAGAGCGCAAGCAGCTCTATTTCAAGATCCAGGATATGATAATGGATCGCGTTCCGGCAGCTTATCTGTTCAGCAACAAAATCATTGTGTTCAAGCGGTCCAACGTCCAGGGCCTCGTGATCAACAGTGCTCCCCCTCTGAACGAATACTGGAGCGTTTATAAAAACTAAACATCCCTGTACCCAACTATGCGGGACGGAGCGTCCTCCGAAGCTCCGTCCCGTATTTTCTCTATTACGCGCGGGAAATAGCCGGACCACGAAATGATTAAATACTTCCTCCGCCGGCTTGTGATGCTGATTCCCGTACTTATCCTCGTGTTGGTGATCATCTTCTCGCTTGCCCGGATTATTCCGGGCGATCCGGCGGCGTCGCTTCTCGGACCCGGCGCAACCAACGAACAAATCGAGGCGCTGCGGGCGCAGCTTCATCTCGATGATCACTTGTTCAAGCAGTTCACCTCCTACGCCAGCGGACTGTTCGTGGGGGATATGGGATCGTCCATGAAGACGGGCCGTCCGGTCTTCGACGAAATCCTGTCGCGCCTGCCGGCGACGCTTGAGCTATCCATCATCGCCACGCTTATGGCGTTGGTTATCGGCATTCCCAGTGGTGTGTTTTCGGCCATTCGGGCCAATACGGCGTTCGACCACGCCAACCGGGCCTTTTCGCTGGTTGGGGTGTCGGCGCCCGCATTTCTTTTAGCTCTGATTCTACAATTGATTTTTGGCGTCTATCTCGGTTGGCTTCCGGTGTCGGGCCGCCTTAGCCCATACATCATCGCCGATCCAATTACGGGCTTCATTATCCTTGATGGAATCATATCAGGAAATTATGAGCTCGCCTGGGACGGCTTCCTCCATGTTCTTCTGCCAGCCTCCGTTTTAGCGGCCTTTCTTGGCGCGACCATCGGGCGGTTTGTGCGAACCAGCATGCTTGAAGTGCTGGGCGAGGATTACATCCGCACGGCGCGGGCCAAGGGGTTGGCCGAACGGATCGTCATTTTCGTGCACGCGCTGCGAAATTCACTGCTGCCCGCGGTCACGATTGTCGGCCTGAAATTCGCTGAAATGCTGGGTGGGGCAATTCTGACGGAAACGGTTTTTGCCTGGCCGGGGATCGGCCGGTTCATGTTCGAGGCCATCAAGAACCGTGACTATCCCGTCATTCAGGGAAACACCCTGGTATTTGCCCTGCTGTTCATGCTGACGTCCCTCATCGTTGATGCCCTCTATGGCTATCTCGATCCAAGAATTAGAACAAGGATCAGCCGGTGAACGCCATGGATGACTTTATTTACTTCCTGAAAAAGAACGTCCTCGTCGTCGCCAGTGGCTCGTTCCTGCTTCTGTTGTTGCTGGCGGTCATCTTCGCGCCGTTGCTCGTAAGCTATACGCCCATTGAGCTAAACATCACGGAAAAGTTGGCAACACCCGGTTGGGACCATCTTCTGGGAACCGACTATTTCGGCCGCGATGTCCTATCCAGAATTCTCTATGGCGGCCGGTTTACTCTGGCTATCGGGATCGGCGTCGTTTCCATTGCTTTTGTCGTTGGCGTGACGTTTGGAACCATCGCCGGATATTTTGGTGGCATCGTCGATACCGTCATCATGCGTTTCGTCGATGCCCTGCTGTCATTCCCGGCCCTCGTATTGGCTATCGCGCTGGCCGCCGCCCTGGGGCCGAGCCTCACCAACGCCATGCTTGCCGTGGCGATCACATTGTCTCCCCAGTTCGCCCGCGTGGCGCGCAGTCAGGCCCTCAGCATAGTGGTCAAACCTTATGTGGAGGCGGCCGTTTGCATCGGCGTTTCAACGCCCAGCATTCTGTCCAATTACATCCTGAGAAACGGCCTCGGCCCGCTGCTGGTACAGGCGTCCCTGTCCTTGGGGAGCGCCATCCTGCAGACCGCGAGCCTTGGTTTCCTGGGCCTTGGCGCCCAGCCTCCCTTGCCGGAATGGGGCGCTGACGTATCTCTCAATCTGCAGTTTATCCGCGAGTCCCCGTGGGTCACCCTGGCACCGGGTGTGGCCATTCTTTTGACGGTCCTGTCGTTCAACCTGATCGGAGATGCCCTTGTTGACTGGTTCAATCCCCGAAACCGGAAGAAAGATTAGGTGGGGGCATGAACGTATTGCGTATCGCACAGGAGAAGGTTGATTTCCTGCCGGTGGCCCGGGTCACCGACGACACCAGTATTCTGACCCTGAAAAATCTTGTGTTTGAACCCCTTTGCCGGTGGGCGGACGGGAGCGTTCATCCCGGACTTTTCGCCAGGTGGGAATGCGCTGACGACGGTCGGAGCTGGCATTTTTTCATTCGGGACGACGCCGTTTTCCACGATGGAAAGCCCTGCGACGCCGAAGATGTGATCGCATACATCAAGGGCGTTCTGCGGTCCGTCGACACCTTCGGGATGAAATGGTCTTACGCGCGCTATTTTGCCGACACCGTGTTTTCGGCGCAGGAAAAGGGATGCGTGCGGGTCGTAACCGCCGAACCCTTTGCCGATATCCCGGAAATTTTCAGCGAGTTCTACGTTTGCCGGGAAAATGCGAGTGGCGCCCCTGTTCTTGGAACCGGCCGTTATCGGGTCTCCGACTATCAACCGGGGACACACGTCGATCTGGAGCGCATATCCGGGAGTAGCACACCGCCTCGCATCACGGTCACCGCCTTTGCCGAAGCCGAGGCACGGTATCGCGCCTTAACCGGGAACGACGTCGATGTCGCGGTCAAACTGGAGCACATGGAACAAACCGTTGATTTCGACCCTGCCTACCGATGGAGCAGGACCCTGAATACGCTTTCGGTGATGTACTACCTGAACTGTGCTTCCGGTCCGTTTGTTGCCCCGCAGGCCCGGTTGGCCATCAACTATGCAGTGGACGCGCAATTCATCATCGACGAACTGTTCCAAGGACTCGGCGTTCCCTCGTCCACCGTCGTCAGCCCGTACCATATGGGGCACGGTTCGGCCGCTGCAGCCCCCATCCCGTACGACAAGGACAAGGCGAAGGCCCTGTTTGATCAGGCCGGGATTACCGATGAAGTCGTCATTCGCACTCCAACAAGCATGCCGGAGAAATCTGACCGGATCAGCAAAATGATTCGGGCATCTCTCGCGGACGTGGGCGTCAAGGCACGGTTGGACGTTCAGGAAGACCGTCCGGAGTACGCGCGTGAAGTGGGGCGCAAGGAGATGGGAGACATGGCTATCTTTGACTCGTCTCCGCACAGCACCTTCCGGGTTCTTAATGACAAAATTTCCAGTTCCGTGAAGGCCGTGTGGTGGCAGGGGTATCACGATACCGCCGTCGAGGAAATGATCCGCTTGGCCAATCGGACGATATCCAACACGGACCGTGCACGGGCATACCGCAGTTGCCTTGCCCGGCTTAACGCCAATCCACCCTGGCTATATCTCTTTCATCCCATCGAAGTCATGGCCTGCAAAAAAGATCTCGGGAACATCTCGTTGGACCACAAGGGAATTGTTGTGGTCCGCTGACAAGGAAAACAGAGATGGAAAAAGACTATTCGATTACGTTCTTTTACTACGAGGACCTGGAAGAGGCGGCGCGGTTCTACGAGGACATTCTGCAGTTTGATGTCGTTTTGGATCAAGGCATGGCGAAGATCTATCGGATCGCCGGACGCTGCTATTTTGGCATTGTTGACGGGACTAAAGGACATCTGAAAATTCAAGAAAGAAATGCCGTGTTGCTGACCATCGTCGTCGAGGACGTGAAGGGTTGGCACGAGGCGATGAAAAGCAAAAACGTGAAGAACCTGTCCGATATTCATTGGGGAAATTATTGCGAGCACTTCTTTTTTGAAGACCCCGTCGGATATGCGATCGAAATTCAGCGCTTTCACGACGCCGACGTGGCGAAGCTTTTCTAGTGGGTTCGGCGCATAGGGCTATCCGAGTGAACGATTCTGCTACCGAAATCCAGAACCTCTGCCGCCATACTTTAGACACCTATGGCGACTATCCGCTCACGGCAATTCCCCGTGACAGCGCGGTCGAGACTCTGACAATTCGGCAGGGCTATATACCGCTTCTGGTGAACTATACGTTCGAAGACGAGGAGGCCAAGGGACTTCGGTCGTTGCGCGAGAGCAAACGTGCAATTCCTCGCGCCGTGTATTTCTCGGCTCTCGAACGGTTGGCCCGCGAGCCCTTGATGGTTTTGCTGGGTGGGCGCGGAAGTGGAAAAACGGCATTCGCCCTTCATGTGGCCCTCAATCTGGCGGGCGAGGCCGTGGGTTCGCCGAATTACAACATTTCCCGCATGTGTAATCGTCTGCCGCGCGGAGAGCACGGCGAAATGAAAGATGAGACATGGACGGAAGAAAGCATCGTTCCATTGTATCTCCCTGTTGCCGCCGACGATAACATCCCCGATCTGATTGAACGGCACTGGCCAGGTGGGTGCGAGATACTTGGCAGCTCGGCTTGGGAGAATGACAATTCACACCTCTTGCTGATCATCGATGGCGCCGACCGGCTCGGTCCGGCTGGTGAAGCACTCATTCATGAGGCCGTTGCCTTTGCCGGACGCAACAAACGCATCCGCGTTCTTGTCACGGCGGAAACGGCGGTCTGCGATACCTGGACACTTCCCGCCGTCTTCACAAAAAGGCAACTGCTGCCACTGTCGGAGCCCCAGAGACGGCATGCTGTCGAGGAATTGCTGCCCTCGCGGGGCGTTGAGATAACGTATGAGTGCGTTGGCACAACGGGTCATCCGGGGCTTTTCTACTGTGCGGCCTGGCTGACTGGCAAACCAAAGGCTTTCAGCCGCCATGCGTTGGCAGACCGATGGCTGACGTCGGTGATTTCGGCGGTCGGGTTGGGCGCCGAGGCGGTTGATGACATCGTTGAAGAAGGCTTCCGGCTTTTCGTGGAGAACGCCGAAATCAAGGAGTCGTCGGTCCCAAACGTCAAAGCCATTGATGCGACCGGCCTTTCGGCCATTTTCGGCAAACGATTCTTTCTGGAATTCATGGCGGCGCGGCATCTGGAGACAAAGCCCCCGGCAGAAGCCGCAGCGCTTTTCCTTAACGATCCAGAGATATGGGCCGGGCCGACGATGATTCTGGCGCAAAGGCTCGTCCAACACGATGGGGGATGCGATGCGTTAATCGAGGCGCTGACCGGAATCTACGAAGACGCGAGGCCGATGGGGGCCTTGATGGCCGCGCGCATCTTGTCTCAGGTGGAAACGCGGAACACGCCGTCACGGTGGCGCGACCCCATGGCAAAGGTTTTGTTCCGGATCGTCACCAAAGGCGAACTCGCCGTCAATCGACGCGAAGAGGCCGGTCGTCATCTCAGCCGCTGGGGCGATCCAAGGGATCTATTGGCTTTGGCCGAGGTGCCCGGCGGCGTCTTCACTATGGGTTCGGTGCTTCACCCCAATTCGGACCCGCCCCACCATATTGAACTGGGCGCATTCAGAATTGGCAAATATCCTGTGACCAACGCCCTCTACCTGCATTTCATCGAAGACACGGAGCGCGTTTGGCTTTCAGAGGACGGCAGGCTTCCGGAACGAGCCAATGCTCCGGCGGTGGACCTGACCTGGCACGACGCTCGGGCTTGTTGCGATTGGCTGACCGAGAAGTGGCGTCGCGAAGGTCGGATCGGGACAGGTGAAGCCGTCCGCCTCCCCACCGAACCGGAATGGGAACGGGCGGCGCGGGGCGACCAGCCCGCTACGCCGAACACGCACATTTATCCATGGCGCGGGGACTGGGAAGCGGATCGGGAAAATTCAGAAGAATCCGGCTTTAACGACACCTGCGTTGTCGGCCTGTTTCCCGAGGGCCGATCCCCCTATGGCTGTTTCGACATGGGCGGCCAGATTTGGGAGTGGACGACCACTCTTTGGGGCGAGGATATGGCGTCTCCATCGTTTCGCTATCCGTACCGTGCCGATGGGCGCGAGGATGCCGAAGCGGGGCCGACTATTCGCAGGGTTCTGCGAGGAGGGTGTTTTTCCAGCGCGAAAGAAAAAGCATGTTGCACCTACCGCGGCAGCCTTGAGCCCAACGGGTTTTGGCGGGGCAACGGTTTCAGGGTAGTTGTCGCATCGCGAGGAAAATAAGAGATGGATTTCGATACGATCATTGACCGCTTTAGTACCGGCAGTTCCAAATGGAGCCGTTACCCGGCCGATGTGCTTCCGTTGTGGGTGGCGGATATGGATTTTGCAGTTTCGCCAGCGATTATCGCGGTGTTACGCGCGCGCATGGACCATCCCGTATTCGGTTATGGCGTTGCCAAGGGCGAACTGACGGAGCAGATTGTCGAGCATCTGGACAAAACCTATTCCTGGAAAATCAGCCCCGAGGACGTCGTTTTCCTTCCCGGCGTGGAGCCAGGCATCAATATGGCCCTCAACGGACTGCTGTCACCTGGCGATGGAGTAACAGTCCAGACGCCGGTATATCCCCCAATTCTCAAATCACCGACGTATTGGCACCTGAACCGTTTTGAAGAAGAATTGATGCCCGACGAGGAAGATTCCTACCTTGTAGACATGGTCGGTTTCAACGCCGCCATGGGGAAATCCAAGGCCTTTCTTATGTGCAATCCCCACAATCCCCTGGGAAAGGTGTTTGCCCGGGCGGAGTTGGAAGCAATGGCGGCGGTTTGTCTCGAAAATGACGCGCTGATCATCTCGGATGAGATCCACTGCGATCTCGTCTTTGACGGACGCAGGCATGTCCCAATCGCATCCCTGGGAAACCACGTCGCGAACCGTTGCATCACTCTCATGGCGGCCAGCAAAAGTTACAACATCGCTGGCCTGAAGACCGCCTTCGCCATCGTTCAAAACCGGGAAATTCGCGAGACCTTCGTGGCGTCGAAGCTTGGTATGGTCGACAGCGTAAATATCCTGGGCTACGAGGCCACCCTGGCTGCTTATGCCGAGGGTGGAGAATGGCTACGTGGGGTGGTTCGCTATCTGCAGGACAATCGCGACTGGCTGGTCAACGCCGTGAACACCCGCCTTTCCGGCATTTCCATGAAAAAACCCGAAGGCACTTTCCTGGGTTGGCTGGATTGTTCCGGTTGCGAATTCGACGGAGATCCCCACCTCTTTTTCCTGGAGAAGAGCAAGGTGGCCATGAATCCCGGAAAGGATTTCGGCCCGTCCGGGCGGAATTTCGTAAGGATCAATTTCGGCTGCCCGCGCCCCGTTTTGGAGGATGGAATACAGCGGATCGAGGCAAGCCTGAAGGGCGTCGGCTGACGCCGAATTTGGAAACTAAGGACGAGAACCGATGTTGCACGATAAGATAAAAAAATATGCATGCAGAAAGGACCTCAACTGTGCCGGCGCCATCCTGTCGGCGGTGATCGAGGAATATGATCTGAAGATCGACCCTGAAATTCTGAACGCGACCGCGCCCATGGGCGGCGGCAACAACATTGAGGAATTCTGCGGCGCCATCAACGGCTGCGTCATGGTGCTGGGGCTTTTGTTCAACAAGGACGAGCCCTACGAGAGCGGCAATATGAAGCGCATCACCCAGGAATTCTTCGCTGAATTCAAAACCGAATATGACACCGTCATATGTCGGGATCTGAAAAAAACCAAGCTGGAAAAGGAAACCTGTTCGGAAACCGTTGTTCCCCGGGTCGGCGAAATCCTGGACAGGGTTATCAGACGCGAGTTGGAACGGAAGAAATGAGCCAGCCGCTCCTGCAGGTCGAAAACCTTCACACCCATTTCAACACCCGGCGGGGTGTGGTCAAGGCGGTTGACGGTGTGGATTTCACCGTTGATAGCGGCGAAATCCTCGGCCTGTTGGGGGAATCCGGGTGCGGCAAAAGTGTGACGTCCCTTACCATCATGGGCTTGATTCCCTCGCCCCCCGGAGAGGTCGTCGAGGGTCGCATCGTGTTCGATGGCGAAGATTTGCTGGGCGTAAGCCCCGCCAGAATGCGAGAGTTGCGCGGTGGCGATATCTCCATGATCTTTCAGGACCCGCTTTCGGCGCTCAATCCGGTTTTCACGATCGGCCGCCAGATTTCAGAGGCGCTGATCTGCCACGGAAAGGCCGATAAAAAGGGGGCGCGCGAAAAGTCCGTTCACCTGTTGAATGAGGTAGGCATTCCCGAGCCGGACAAGCGCTTCGACAGCTACCCCCACGAAATGTCCGGCGGCATGTGCCAGCGGGTCATGATTGCCATGGCACTGGCCTGTGACCCGCGGCTTTTGATTGCCGACGAGCCGACGACCGCGCTCGACGTCACCATCCAGAAACAGATATTAAATCTCGTCCACGATCTGCGGGAACAACGGAATACGGCGGTGTTGCTGATCACCCACGATATGGGCGTGATCGCCGAAAACGCCGACCGGGTTGCGGTCATGTATACGGGCAAAGTGGTCGAGGAAGCACCAGTCGAGGAGCTTTTCGCTAATCCCTCGCATCCCTACACCCACGGCCTTTTGAAATCGATTCCCGACATGGAGCGGGAATCGCAGCATCTTCCCTCCATTCCCGGGATGGTCCCCAATTTGCTGGATCTTCCGGACGGGTGTGCCTTTGCTCCGCGTTGCAAATATGCCGACGATGAATGCCGAGCCCAGGCGCCGGAGCGCATCCACCTTTCCCATAACCACAGCGTACTTTGCCACAAACCTTTGGCGGGAGCGACGTCATGACACAAACGCCCCTCCTGAAGGTCAATGATCTGGTAAAGAGATTTTCCATCCGTTCTGGGTCCCTTTTTGGAACGCCGAAGGTCGTCCATGCCGTGGAAGGCGTTTCCTTTCATCTCGATGAAGGCGAGACCCTGGGTCTGGTCGGCGAGTCCGGCAGCGGCAAATCGACGGTGGGGCGGCTCCTGCTGCGCCTGATTTCCCAAACCAGCGGCACCGTCGATTTTCGCGGCGAGAATATATTCGAGCTGACCCTGGCGGACTTCAAAAAGTACCGCCGGGAAATGCAGATGATCTTTCAGGATTCCATGTCGTCTCTGAACCCCCGGTACACCGTCGGCGAGATCGTTGGCGAGCCGTTCCGGGTGTACGATGACACGTTGGGCAAGGCGGAGCGTCTTGACAAGGTCCGCGAACTGCTTGAACAGGTCGGGCTGGACGGATCATACGTGACCCGGTTTCCCCACGAGTTTTCCGGCGGACAGCGCCAACGCATCGGTATTGCGCGCGCAATCGCCGTCAATCCGAAACTGATAATCGCCGACGAGCCGGTTTCGGCCCTGGATGTATCGGTGCAGTCGCAGGTCTTGAACCTTTTGCAGGATCTAAAGGAACGCTACGGCCTTTCCTACCTGTTTATCGCACATGACCTTGCCGTGGTGAAACACATGAGCCAACGTGTCGCCGTAATGTACCTTGGAAAAATCGTTGAGACGGCGCCCAGTAGCGAAATATACGACAAACCTGCCCACCCTTATACGCAGATGCTCATTAAGGCCGTTCCGAAAGCGAAAGTGGATTTTGCCGCGCGCAAAGAGGATCGGAACGCCGTCATGGGAGACATCCCCAGCCCCATCAACCCGCCCCCCGGCTGCGCGTTCCACAAGCGATGCAAACACAAAATGGCCATTTGCGAGCAGGAATACCCCGAATACCGCGAACTCAACCCCGGTCACGTCGCCGCCTGCCATCTGCTGTGATGGTGCTGGTGCGCGGAGCGAAAGAACCCTTCAACTGTCGTCGCGTTAACGGTTAGACTGTCGAACAGTTCGTTAATTATCGTGAAATAACTTGTTTCCTCGGGGTTCATGAACACCTTTCCGTCCTCTTGGCGCCATAGATTCGCGTAGGCGTAAGACAGGTCGGTGAAGTCCCGCAACTTGAACTCGGGTATCCGGACCGGAGGGTCCGGATCAGGATGACGCGTCAACGCCATCATCCAAATCGTTCGGAAGCAGGAACCAAATCGGCGCTTCGTGTGTCGGAAACCAATCAGCGGTGTTGGTAGCTACGGCCGCGTTCTGCGGGTCTGTCCCAAGTTGATCGGCAAATTCGAGATACGTTGCAATGGCTTCCTCGGCCTCGAATTCCGGGCTCTTTGATTGATCAAAGGATAATGTCGAAAAATCGACGATTGAATCGATTTCGCAATCCGGCAGGTCTCGATGCAGCCAGAGACCCGACCGAGGCTCGAAACTGTACTGCCCAAGAATTTTCCAACCGTGACGGGCGATCCAGTCTACGGCGCTAACGACAAACTGGACAATTTCCGGGGACAGGAAATAGCTGAAGCTGACCCGCACCCATCCCGGCTTGATGCCCTCGAAACCGTTGAGGATATCTCTCTCGAAGCGCGATGACGTGGCCAGATCAATGCCCAGGAGCCGATGTCCGTAGGGTCCCGCGCAAGAACACCCGCCGCGCGTTTGAATGCCATATCGTGTCATTCCACGCTTATCGGACCGTGCCGAAGTTCCGTGAAATCGTCCCACCGTCAATCGACGTCGGCGAGCAGGCCACTGGCCCGCAAGATTTGCCAGTAGGCTTCGTCGGCGTGATGGACAATGGTGCATTCGCGGCTGCGGATAATCAGGTCGCCCTCGGGCGAGTGAGCGCCGGCGATGTGAGCAACCTCGACCGGAAGCCCGACGCTCATGCACACGTGGTAACCGTGCAGCGTATGGCGTGCCGCCGGCAGGCCAGACGCGCGGGGAGCCTTTAGCCACCGACCCCGATTCCTAGGGTCGTATTCGAATGGTTTCCCTACGTCGTGAATCAGGGCGCCTGCAATCAGCACATCGCGATCGTACCGGAAATCGGACTGGAGTACGGCCAACTCCTCGGCTAGGCGCATGGCGATGCGCGTTACCCCGCGAAGGTGATCGACTTGCGTTCCCTTTTTCAGGACCATTACGTCCGGCCCACCCGAACCCTGGAGGTCGCCGATCGCCCGGAAGTCGCCCTCCGAAAGGGACTTTGCCCACGCCTCAACGACCTTGTCTGCCAGCTCCGGTTTGGAAATCTCCGCAAGTTCCGGCAGCTCTTCACGAATTTTCCGGTGTATTTCGCCAAGTTCACCCGTAGCGTTCATTTGCGTTCTCCTCGGTACCGTCATTTCACCTTCGCAAGTTATTCGATCTCGAAAATTGTTGTTCATCTCGCGAGTTGGGGCAGCCATAACGCGATTTGCGGAAAGAAAATGATCATTGCGATCATGGCCAAAAGCGAGAAGACGAACGGCACGACACCGATAATGATGTCGTTAATGCCGCCGCGTCGGCGCACGCCTTGCACGATGAACAGGTTGATGCCGAACGGCGGTGTAATCATCGCCGTCTCGATGAGCAAGACAATAAGAATGCCGAACCAGACCGGATCGTAGCCGGCAGCCACCACCACCGGCGTGACGACGGGAACTGTAACGATCATCAAGACCATCGATTCCATAAAACATCCCATGATCAGGTAGAGGACGATGATGGTCATCAGGGTTCCGAACGGGGTGACAGCATAGGTGGTCATGAACTGGTTGATCGCGTCCGTTACGCCTAGTGTGGTCAGCGTGAAATTCAGGAACCAGGCTCCGCACAGCAAAAGCGCGATCATCGCCGTCGTACGCATGGTGCCTTCCAAAGCTTCATGGAGCATGCGCAGCGTGAGACGCCGGCGTATGACCGCTAACAGCAGCGCACACGCCACCCCAAGCGCCGCGGATTCGGTGGGCGTCGCCCATCCGGCGTAGATCGATCCGATGACGACGATGAAAATCGCCAGCGGTGGCAGCAACGCGGGCAACAGGGAGAAGCGCTGGCGCCAACCGGATTCGATGCGTCGCCCACCCCACGCGGGCCGAAAGGCGCAGCAGACTATGATAGCTAAGCCGAAAAGCCCCGCGAGCAGAATGCCCGGAAGGATGCCGGCGAGATAAAGGTCGGGTACCGACGTATCGGTGAGCCAACCGTAAATGATCATGTTGATCGATGGTGGAATCAGGATGCCAAGCGTGCCGCCGGCCGCGAGGGAGCCGAGGAAAAGCCGCTCATTGTAACCATAGCGATCCACCAGGGGGACAGCGATGGTGCCGATGGTGGCCGCCGTCGCCGCGCTCGACCCAGAGGTGGCGGCGAAGGCCATGCTGGTGCCGATGTTGGCATGCATGAGCCCCCCCGGGAGCCACGACAGCCAATGGGCGGTCCCTTGGTAGAGCTCGTCGGCGATGCCCGAGCGCAGCAAAATCTCGCCCAGCATCACGAAAAGAGGGATTGCCACCAGGAGAATGTTTGTGCTGGCATCCCACGATATCTCGGCCACTGCTAAATGAAGCGGCATGACAGAATATATCTGATCGAGGGATAGCCCGAGCACGCCCAGCGCGACGCCGACGGGAATGCTCAACCCCAAAAGGACCAGAAGAAATACCAGGGATACCAGAATCATGGGGGCTCTCCCATCCGATCGTCAGCGACCACAGGATCGCCCGGAGACACTGATTCGTCGCTGGAATCCGATCCAAAGGTTCCGATCAGAGCTGGAATTTCATTGACCCGGCTCTGGACGAGCAGACCCAACGCCCTGACCAACAGATACCCGCCGACGGCCAGGAACACGATTAGGCCGACTAACCACAGCAGCTGAGGAATCCACAAAGGCGTCCCCAATGGTGTGTTCGCCCGCGCGCTGATATCGATGGTCCCGACCAGCATCACTCCTGCCCGCCATGCCCAGAATGCGACGAAGACGAGAAGCAGGAAAAGGGCAAGGAAATCGAGAAATATGCGGACGCGCCGAGGAACGTACTGGTAGACAGCGTCTATCCGGATGTGCCCCCTCTCAAGAAGGGTGAACCCGAAGGCCCAACTCGCGCCGACGGCAAATGCGTACGAGGATAGTTCGTTGGCGCCGCCGACCGAAATGGTGAATAGCTTCCGCAAAATTACCTCGACAGCAACACCGGTGCCGGTGAGCAGGAGCATCCAGCCCCCCAGACGAGCCATTATGCGGCATCCTCGATGGATCAATTCGTCGAGGTTATGCATTGGGAACGACCTTTCTCGTTTTTTTCCGTTAATCGCGTCGACGACCATCCGGGGTCGCCGACGCGACTTCCGCGAGCGAGTAAAGTCTATTTGACCGGTGCCTTCATTCCGACGATTTTACCGATCGTCTCATTCCACTCTTTGGCGCAATCACTGCCACATCTCTCTGCCCACCGGGCTATCACGGTTTCCTCAACGATTTTCTTGTGCAGGGCCATATCCGCGTCGCTAACCTTTACCCACTTCATCGGTTTGTCGGCACGGATGCCGTTCTTACACTTCTCAAGGCCCAGGTTGCAGTCGATTCCGTCCTGCACGTCTTCGGCAGACCGGGTCCAAATGCGGTCCTCCAGAGCGGCAAACTCGGATTCCATGAACGCCCGGACCTTCGGATCCATTTTGTTCCACGAATTAACGTTTACTCCGATGAAGGTCATGCCCCAGCCCATCGGCATGGTGTAGAGGTAATTCGTGGCCTCCCACCAACGCACGGTGTTCCCGGCCGAGGTTCCAGTTAAAGCACAATCAGCAACGCCCCGGTGGAGAGCCGGCAGAACCTCGGTAAATGAGATGTTGATACTGGCGCCCCCGGCCGCCTCGACGAAATCGGCCATCGACCGGTTGAAAACGCGGACCTTCCGCCCCTTTACGTCGGCTAGGCCCTTAAGGGAATCGCGGCAATACCAAACCTGGGTAGCAATGGGAAAGACGACGAGCAACTTCGTATTGAATTTCTGTTCCGCCACCCGACTGACAACCGGCAAGTATGCATCCACCACTTTGCGTGTGGTTTTGATGTCTACCGTAAGGCCGGGCAGGTCCAAACCCTCAAAACGCGGGTCATCCCCGGCCAAGTGGCTGATCCCGGCAATCCCGAAGTCGAAGACCCCCAACTTGATCATGCGGATCACTGCCGTCGTCTTAAGGCCAAGAATGTCGCTCGACTTATAGTCGACGGTGATCGTACCGTTGGTTTTTTTACCGATGGTCTGGTTGAAGTACGGACCAACGATATCCTTGTGGATCGTATGATTGCTCTCCAGGCCAGCCATTTTCAATTGGGTTCGCGGAAACTCTTCCGCAACGACTGGTCCCGCCGCGACCATTATCCCCGCAACGACCATTAACATCACGTAACGCGAGATTTTCACGATCATAGCCGCTCTCCTTCCCTATCTGACTTTGGATGTTTCGCCTGGATCGGCCCGGGGGTTGTCTCCCTCGTTTCCGTCCAACGACGACCGCCCCGACCGAACGTCTCTGCCAACAAACGACCGAGATCATACGGGAAGGTCTGGCCATTAGTTAATCGTTTAACTAGAATAGCCGATGGGGTAGTTTGAGTCAAGCGCGGCCGGGGGATTCCGGCTTTCCGCCCCGCTCACGACGGGGCATAATATCAAGAGGATCGGAGACGGAAGATAATGCGGCGGGTAACCATCAAAAACGTGGCCGAACGGGCCGGCGTATCGACGGCAACGGTGTCGCTTGCCCTTCGAGGTAACCCAAGAATTCCAGCCGGCACCCGAGCGTTGGTGAAGCGACACGCTGCCGAAATCGGTTACATCTATCACCGCAGCGCCGCAAACCTTCGAACAGCGACCTCAAGCATCATTGGCGTCGCCGTGCCTGACCTCAACAATCCGGCCTATGCTAAGGTCTTATCTGCAATCGAGGCGACCCTTTACGACACGGGGCGGGTAATTTTTTTGGCTAACACGTTGGACAATCTTGAACGCCAGGACGCGTTTTTCCGGGCCCTTCGCGAATATGGCGCCGACGGCCTCATCATGTGTCCAGCATGGGAAACCTCCGCGTCAGTTCCCGAGGCTCTCGGCAACTCCCGCCTGCCGATGGTCACTTTTGCCAGAGAGGTGCCGGGAACGGCAATGGACGCCGTCGTCAACGAAGACCTACGGGCTTTCTACGATGCCACCCAACACCTGATTGGTCTAGGGCACCGGCGCATCGCGTTGGTCGGTTGCGACACGCGTATTTCTACTGGTCGCGCCCGACTGGCCGGGTATCTAAAATGCCTCGAAGACAACGGAATTCAGGACAATTCCGACCTCGTCTTCGACTGTTCTCCGACCCGTTTGGCGGGCGCGGATATCGCTTCGCGATTCGCAGCGTTGAGGGAGCCGCCGACGGCGGCACTCTGTTTCGGCGACATCATTGCCTTTGGCTTGATGCACGCTCTGCGAGCCCACGGTATCGAGCCGGGACGTGATTTCGCCGTAGTCGGTTGCGACGACGTGGAGGAAGCGAGTCTTTTCCATCCGGCGCTGACTACGGTCACCATCGACGAGGAGGAGTTCGGCCGCAAATCGGTGGAGTTGCTCATGGAACGCATTGCCGAGCCGTCAGGGCCCCGGCAACGTATTGTCCTGGAGCCAGTTCTGACGATCCGCAAGTCCTGCGGCGCAACCGCGTGACACGTTATCGGGCCTCGTCATCGCGAAAGGCTTTGAGGTGTCCGTCGTCGCGGCGGCCGGCGTGTTCTCGATCAACAACCGGGTGTTCGATGTCTTGGTGATGTGCGCCTTTGGCGGTCTCGGGTACATTTTCGACCGCTTCCGCTTAGCCCCCTGTTAACGGTCGTGGCGTTTGGATGTTGGCCCCGCAGTGAGATGGTCAATGTTGGAGTGTCTTTTGGGTCCTCCCTACGCCTTCGTCAATACTATGCGGGGCGACAGCGCATCGGTCACGCCGATTCAAAAAATAACACCTCTTTCGGTTGTTGTTCTGGTTGTTATCGTGCGCAAGGAACCAAAGCAGATCGGCTTTGAGATCAGCAAACTAGCGGTACGGAATCTGCGCGGAGCCTCGGTAGGTGATCGTTTTTGGGACCGGCTGACTTGCCACAATAGCAGGCTCGTTCTTGAAAGAATCGCCGAACGGCTAGGTCACCGGTTGAGGCGGACCCCAGGTCGGCCTATCGTGGCAGCGCCTACAATCGACATTAGGGTTTCTGATGCCAGCCAAGATTCGATATCCGTGCGGGAACGCACCCAACAACGAAGATCCGCAGGAAGTGTGCCCTGGTGTTTTCTGGATTCGCATGCCGCTGCCGTTCAAGCTGGACCACGTAAACCTGTGGCTGCTTGAGGACGGCGATCAGTGGACGGTGATAGACACGGGGATCGACTGCGACGAGACGCGGGCGGCGTGGGAACGCATCGCCGCCACCCATCTGAACGGCAAGCCTGTGAGGCGGGTTATCGCCACTCACTTCCACCCGGATCACGTAGGTTTGGCTGGTTGGTTGGTCGAGCGGTTCAGCGCTACGCTGTGGATGCCGCTTTCCGAATGGGCGATGGCGCAGGTACTTAGCCGGGCTGTCGGCGACGGGATTCTGGATGCCTATCGTCATTTTTATCAAGCGACCGGATTTGGCTCCGATCTCATGGCGCTGGTCGACGAACGCAGCACCAACTACGCGCGGCAAGTCACGCCGATTCCCTTTTCCGTTCGGCGAATCGAGGACCGTGAAACCATTTCGGTCGGCGGCCGAAATTGGCAGGCAATCCTCGCCGGTGGGCACGCCTTCGAACACGCGAGCTTCCATTGTGAAGAATTGGGCATCTTGATTGCAGGTGACCAAATCCTCCCCCAAATCACGCCGAACGTCAGCGTTTGGCCGTCCGAACCCAAGGCCAACCCGTTGCGGCATTTTCTCGCCGACCTGGACAAGTTCCGCGGCCTTCCCGCCGGGACCCTGGTGCTGCCCGGGCACCGGCGCCCGTTCACCGGGCTTTCAACACGCCTCGATGAGCTGGCGCAGCACCACGAAGAGAGATTGCAAAGGGTTGAGGAGGCCTGCCGGCGGCCCGCCATTGCCCTCGAAATCTCGCAGCAGCTATTCGAGCAAAAGCTCGACTCGCACCAACTGTTCTTCGCCATTGGCGAGACCCTGGCGCACCTGCATTTCTTGATTGACCGGGGACGCATACAACGGACGCGCCGAAAGGACGGGGTTTACGTGTTCTCTCAGGAGGACAGCGAAGGAAAGTCCGCTCCATTCCGATTGTCGGAGTTCAAATGATTTAAGCCGGGTCCGGCACCCACTTCAGGATGTGTTTGCCCACGGCGACCGTATCCCCATCCTGGTTGACGATCGTTATGTCGGAGATCGAACGATTTCGTTCCGGATCTATCGCAGAGATCCGGTAGGTCACCGTAATTGTATCGTTAATGAAAACCGGTCCGACAAAACGAATTCCGTCATATCCAAGCGAGACCGCGGTTGCACCCCAATCGGGGTCGTAGGTTTTGTCGATCATCATGGTCGAGGTCGTCGACATGAAGCCAACCATCAACGCCCCATGGGCAATGCGCCGGCCGAATTTCGATTTTTTCATGTATTGATGGTTGACGTGATTGGGCGACAGGTCGCCCGTGATACCGGCGAATAGATAAATGTCGGACTCGCCGACCGTCTTGGAGAACGTTACCTCGTCACCGATATTGACAAAGAATCCGCTGGAACCAGTCATTTCAAACCTCCGTGTAGATTTTTTCGGGGACGCGGCCGCTGACCGAGCGGACGTGCAAAGTCGGGGCGATGTCTAAGAACATCCGAGCACATCCCAGTGCTGGGGATGACGCAGCTTGACCAAGGCTTCCATGAAATAATGATCACCATACATGATCGACTCGTCGACCCCGGAACGGCGCGGATAGTCCACGGTTCCATGCAGGAGGAATCCGGGGCGTTCCGGTTGCTCGAAATCGACACAAGTTTCGATCAGGCCAAGGACAATCCGGCGGGCGGCATCCGAATAGGCGGTATCGCCTGACGCGCGGCCAAGTTCCAAAAGGCCACTGGCGGCGATCGCGCCTGCGGCTGAATCCCGGGGCTCGCCGTCGGCATCGCGATCAAAATCCCAAGGCGGCAGGACCTGATCGCCGAGCCGGTCGAGAAAATAGTCGGCGATCTTTCGAGCGGTTGCCAGCATGTCCTCGGACTCCATCATCCGCGCCATTTTGGTGAATCCGTAGAGCGCCCAGGCTTGGCCACGGGTCCAACAGGACTCGCGATGTGCCCCCTGATGAGTGCCTCGTTCTGTGACAGCACCCGTTTCGCCGTCATGGTCGACCGTGTGATAGGTCGCGCCATCCGCGCGCACATGCTGGGCACGGATGGTCTCGGCGCAACGCCTGCCGACCATGAGCAGATCGGTGTCATCCATTTCACGGGCCGCCCACAAGATAATTGGCAAATTCATGATGGTGTCGACGATGGCTAGCGCCAGATAGGAAGTATCTTCCTGCGGGCTCCAGGCGGGAATAAAGTGGCCGCGCGGATGAAACCGCGTCGCCAGCGAGCGCGCGGCCTGGACCGCCGTATCGCGCAACTCGTCACGGCCCAAAATATTGTATCCACGCACGGTGCTGGGCTCGAACAAGAAGCCCAGATCATGGGTCGAGCGGTCGAGGGATCGATTGACCAAACGCTTGGCCCAGGTTTCGGCGGTTTCGAATACGCGGGTGTCGTCGCGCACCAGCCCGGCGATCCACAGCATTCCAACAAAGAAGCCAGCCGTCCAGCGCCCGTGTTCGCTGATCAGCCAATCGCCGTCGCGGGTAACATGCGGAAACGCGTTCAGGCGCTCGGCATCACCAAGGCATTTGGCGATTCCTAATTCGAGCGCCGCGTCCATGCGGGCGTTCTGCACTTCGCGTTCGTTGCGGTTTATAATGCTTCCCCCTCGGGACACCGCCCAATGACACCCTCGCGTTCAAGCCGTTCTATATCGGCGTTCGAGTAGCCCGCATTGAGCATGATTTCGTCCGTGTGTGTGCCGAGCGGCTGCGGCGGCATGTCGATCGCCGGGGTTTCGCCGTCATAGCGGATCGGATGAGCGACCAGCGTGACCGGCGCGCCGGTGGCGCTGGTTACGGTCTTGAGCTGTCCGTTGTGAACGACCTGCGGGTCCTTTTCGACCGCTTCGTAGTCATTAACCGGTGCGCACCAAATTCCCCGCGCCGAGAGAACCTCCAGCCATTCGGCGCTGGTGCGGGTGGCGACCCGTTCCGCAATGATCCCGGCAATAGCCTCGCGCCTGGTGTAGTTCTCGGAGTCTTTGAAGGCCGCAAGCGCCTCCGATTCCAGAATCTCGGCAAGGGGCTTCAGGCTGCCCAGCGATATGGCGATATGGCCGTCCGTCGTCGCGTAGTTGCCGTAAGGCGCACCATACAGCCAGCCGCCGATATGCTTGGGCGGGACGGTCGAGTGGTTTCGCGGTCCGTTCAGATAGGTGACCAAAGATTCCGCCTGTAGATCCAGCGCCGACGACAGCAAGCTGACGTCGACCCTGCCGCCCCGACCGGTCCGCATGCGCCGTAGTAGAGCGCCGACCACGCCGAGCGCCAGTAACGCCGCGCCATGATGATCGACCGCCGAGACACCGATTGGTCGCGGGCCGGTCTCCGCCGTACCGTTGAAATTGGCGATGCCGCTCATGGCCTGAATAAGAAGGTCCTGGCCCGGTTTGTCGACATAGGGTCCATCAACACCGTAGCCGGAGGCTGCCGCATAGACCAAGCCTGGATGGTCGTCCTTGAGGTCATCGTAGCCAAGGCCGAATTTTTCCAGCACGCCCGGACGGTAGTTGGTCACCAAAACGCCGGAGCCCGCTATGATCCGGCGCGCAAGCTCGATGCCGTCGGCCGCCTTCAGATTGATGGCGATACTGCGCTTGCCGCGATCAACAGCCAAAAAGAGAACGCTTTGGCCATCGACCATTGTTGAATCAGCCCCTCCCCAATTACGCTGCCAGCAGCCGCCGACGGGTTCGATGGCAATGACGTCCGCGCCAAGGTCGGCCAGGGTTTGCACACCCATCGGTCCAAACAAAAAATGGGTGAAGCTGACGATACGGGTGCCCTCAAGTATTGGTTCCACTTTACGTCCCCCCATCAACGCCTTGCGGCTCCGCCTCGAACAGCGCGCCGGTAGAAAACAGATCGTCAATCTGCGACAAATCGAAACCCAGTTCGGTCAGAATTTTTCGCCCGTCCTCGCCGCAACGCAACGCGATGTGGCGCAATTGCGGAACCTCGCCGTCATAGCGCAGCGGGTGATTAACCAGCGTTGCCGTCTCGTCGCCGATCGCGACCTCGCGGAAGACCTGATTGGCGTCAAGTTGCGGATCGGTCCTCAGGTCCTCGTAATCCTGCACCGGTGCATACCAGATACCAGCGGTGTGGAACGCGGATACAAGATCGTCTAGGCGGCGTTCCTCGAGTTCGCGGGCCAGTTCCTCGGCAAAGGCGTCGCGCGCCTCGATAAGGTCCCTTTCACACAGTGCAACCAAGGTCTCGTTCTGCAATATCTCGGCGAGTTTCAACTCGGTGCCGTTCATTGCAATGGCGACGAAGCCGTCCGCCATCCGATAAACGCCATAGGGCGCCGGGTGATACCAGGATGCCAAATGATAGTCGCGGCGGAACACGTCGCGTGTCAGGTCGGGCCGACACATGAAGGCGGTCAGCGGTTCGGTCTGCAAATCGATCCCGGCATTCAGCAGGCAAGCGTCGATGCGCGTGCCCTCGCCGGTCCGCAGTTTTTTCGCATAGGCCGCAGCGACGCCCATGGCCATCAGGGCCGCACCGTGCTGGTCAACCGCCGCGTTGCCGATGGCGGTCGGGCGGGCGCCGTATTCGCCGGTCGCGGCAGCCAGTCCGCAGCGCGCCTGCACCAGCAAATCCTGACCCGGTGCGTCGCGCATCGGGCCCGTCGTTCCATAGCCGGACGCCGAGACATAAATGATATCGGGCTTGAGTTTGCGCGCCGCGTCCAATCCGAACCCGAGACGATCAAGTACACCGGGGCGGAAATTTTCGATCAACACGTCGGACTGTTCGATCAGCCGCTCGATAACCTCTTTCGCCTCGGGGTGTTTCAGATTGACGGCGAGGCTGCGCTTGTTGCGGTTGGCACATAGATAAAAACTGCTGACCCCGTCTACAAACGCGTTGCCGCCCGACCACCGCCGCTCCAACGGGCCGCCGGGGGGTTCGATCTTGATGACGTCGGCGCCCATGTCGGCGAGGTACTGCGTTGCGGCGGGGCCGTGCAGATAATGGCAGAAACTGAGAATCCGCATTCCGTCCAGCAGCATCAATAAATCCCTCCATTGACGTGAATCGTTTGCCCGGTCACATAACTGGCGTCCGGCCCGGCGAGAAAGGCGATGACGGCCGCGATTTCGTCGGTTCGCGCGATCCGCCCCAGCGGCACCTGCGCCACCATCGGCGCCATTTCCTCGTCGTCGTAGAATTGTTCGGTATCGCTTTCCTTGAAGGTCAATCCCGGCGCCACGCAATTGACGGTCACGCCAAAGGATGCCAATTGCATAGCTAGCGACTTGGCCAGAGCTTCCAACCCCGCCTTGGCGGCGGCCGATGCCGGATAGACGGGATAGGTGTTGCAAAACAGATGCGCGTTCAGGGTGCTGACGGCGATAACACGACCGTCTTGCGCCTTCTTCAAATGCGGCAGAGCACGGTCGGTCATCTGAAAGAAGCCGCCGGTGATGACGCGATGGCAGCGATCGAGTCCGTCCCGGTCAAGTTCGCCGAACACCCGCAAATCCGGAAACCCGGCATTGGCGATCAGCACATCGAGACCGCCGAATTGAACAACCACCTCATTGATCAGATCAGCAGCGAAGCCTTGATCGCCCAGATCGCCCAGCATAATCGCAGTTTCGGCCCCTTTTTCCCGTGCCTCGGCAGCCACCCTTTCGCAGCCCGCACGATTGGTCAGGGCATGGATCAAAATCGCCGTATCCGGGGCCGCCAGCCGCCGAACAGTTGCCGCCCCGATACCGCTGCCCGATCCCGTTACCAGGACTGATCGTTTTCTTGTCTCGATCATGGCTCTGTGGCCCGCTAGTTAACGAATTTCGGCATGACCAGCCTCGGCAGCCACAGGCTGATCTCGGGGAACAGGATGATGATCAGGATAACAACGGCGAACAGACAATAGAATACCATCATCTGTCCCATGACCCGTGTCACCGGTTCCTTGCCGAGCACACACGCCAACAGCAGACACAGCCCGTACGGCGGCGTGATCAATCCAAGCGCCAGCGTCATAATGACGACCAAGCCGGTGTGGATCGCGTTGGCGCCGGAAACCTGGACCATATGATCGACAATGGGCAGGAAGATGATGATGGCTGGAACTGCATCCATGAAGGTTCCGACGACAACGAAAACTATGGCGATGAACAGAACGGTCAGGGTCGCGCTGTTGATCATGTCGCCCGCCAGTCCGGCGATTGCCTCGGGAGCTTCGAAATAGGCCAGCAGCCAGCCGAAAATGGTCGCCGCGGCAACCGCCAGCAGCGGCTGCGAATAGATCACCGCCGTTTCCATCAGGATGTTCGGCAGTCTGCGGATCGACATGGTTTTGTAGATTCCGTAGATCAGGAACAGGACATAGACGGTGGCGATCATGCCCGACTCGGTGGCAGTGAATTTACCAGTCAGGACGCCGCCGACGATGATGATCGGCACCATCAAAGGAAGGATTCCCGCCTTTGTCGCGCTCCCCAGTTCCTTGAGTGAGGCGCGATTTTCGGCCGGATAGTTATTTCGGATGGCCGCGTAGTAGCTGTATACCATTTGCGACAGTCCGACGATCGCGCCGGGAATCGCACCGGCCAGGAACAGCCCGCCAATGGAAACGCCACCCATGGCGCCGTAGATCACCATCAGGATGCTCGGCGGAATAATGACGCCCATGGTCGAGGACGCCGCCGTCAGGGCAATGGTGAACCGGCGATCATAGCCGCGCTTGATCATCGCCGGAATGAGAACGCTGCCAACCCCGGCCGTGTCCGCCGTCGAGGATCCGGACATGCCCGCGAACAGCATGCTGACGACCACGTTGATATGGGCAAGGCCGCCCCGGATATGGCCGACAAGCGCCTGGGAAAGACGAAGCAATCGTTCGGTGATCTGGCCTGAATTCAAAAGTTGCCCGGCGAGCAGAAAGAACGGCACCGCCAAAAGCGGAAAGGAGTTCAGGCCGTGGAACATCTGCTGGACGAACAAGACCGGGTTGAGGCCTTCATAGATGATGACCAGCAAAGACGCGAGCGCGAGGGCATAGGCGACCGGCACCCGGATGAACACCATAATGAAAAAACTGGCGAACAGGATGATAATTTCGGTCATTCGCCGTCTCCTTCAGGAGCTTCTTCCTGCGTGCTGTAGACCCGCTCATCCGGTGAGGTTCCGGTCAAAATTTCCAGAAGATGTTCAAAGGTGAAAATGAAAATGGCCGCGCCGCCGATGGGGAAGGCGGTGAAATGGTAAATCATCGGATAGCCCTTCATCGGCGTGAAGCGCTTTAATCCGGCGGTCGCCATCTCCATGCCGTAAACAAAGACGACGATTGCGAACAAAAATCCAAACCCGACGACCACGAGTTTCACTGC
This sequence comes from Rhodospirillales bacterium, assembly GCA_018648445.1. The sequence continues at coordinate 36,096 of JABGRG010000020.1, forward strand.
CGTCAAGGCATTGGGTGATATCGTCCGCGGCAGCACATCCACAACAAAATGCGCCCTCCGCCGCGCCGATACCGCAGCGCCGCAGATCACCGACCAAACAAATACAAGGGTTGCGATCTCGGACGGCCACAAAAGGGGATTGTTAATGACCTGCCGGAACAAGACGTCGATGAAGACAACGACGATGAGAGTGCCAAGACACGCCCCGGCAACCGCCTTGAAGCACGTCTCAAGAACGCCATTGACGGACTTCAAAACACCGCGGGTGGCCAATAAGGACGATTGAGAAGGACCAATCTGCATCGGACATCAGGCTCTTTGTTCAAGAGAAAAGAAGGGAGAGAAGATTGAGAGAATGGTCGCCCTTTCCTCGTTCCTCTCTCCCCCGCACCTTAGGGAGGCTACCTGAGTTCGCGAATGCGAGCCAGAGCGGCTTCCATCTTCAATTCCTTCGCCACTTCGTCCTGAAGCGGGGTCAGGGCCTTGATGAAACCGCCCTTTTCAACTTTATTTACCTTGACGCCGTACTTCGTCTTCATCACTTCCAGGAACTCGGCGTCGCCATTGACCGCGTGATCGACGATGGGGCCGGTCAATGATTTGCCGATCTTCATGACCTTCGCCTGAACGTCGGCCGGAAGTTTGGCCCATGACTTGTCGCTAACGAAAATTAACGCGATCAGCCATTGATGGCCGGTCATCGAGTAGTAGGGCGCAACCTCATTATGCTTGTTGGCGCCATATACGGCGGCGGCGTTCTCGGCCGCTTCGACCAAGCCCGTCTGCATGCCCGTATAGACATCGCCGAACGGAATCGCCATCGGCTTCGCGCCCAGCGAACCCCAGACCTTCGACTCGATCGGCGAGGCCATGACACGGATCTTCATGTCCTTGATATCGCCAACGGTCTTCACGGCCTTCTTGTTGTTGTAGACATTCCGCACGCCGGCGGTGAACCACGCAATCCGCTTGAAGCCGACATCGGCCTCGGCGATCTTCTTGTCGACGATCGCGGCGAACTTGTCGTCATTCAAAGTCTTTTTGAAATGATCGATGTCTTCGAAGAGATAACTGACGCTGAACATGCCGAGAAACGGCAGGAAGGTCGCGGCATTCGACGCAGCCGCTATCGAGAAGTTAAGATTGCCGGAAATGACGTTGTCCAGCATCGCCATCTCGTGGCCGAGCACCGCGCCGGGGAAGACCTTTACTTCATAGGCGCCGTTTGTGGCTTCCTTAAGCTTCGCCGCGAACGTCGTCGCTCCGGCCTGATAGGCGTGAGATTTCTGCTGATCATGGCCGATCCGAAGTTTTTCGGCGCTCTGCGCGGAAGCGGCGCCAAGAACCAGCATCGCGCCGGCGACGATTGCCGGCAACGCGAAGGAAGATCGTATAGACATTGATTGTTACTCCCGATTGAGGAATGAAGCTGTCATTTTTTTTATTTTTGTAATCGATTACATATCACACCGGCAAAAGCCTGTCAAAACCTTCGCAGGCCTTCTTCCTATCCGGTTGTTTTACCGAGATGATTCGAAATGGAGGTAACTTGGATCGTGATGATCGGAGGCTATTCTTTTTGCGTGGATTCGCTTGCTGGCGATCCGGTGGTCGAACGGACGATCAGACGGGTTTCCAGTTCCTGAAATTCCAGTGGGCTTTGTCCTCGCAGGCGCTGGATAAGAAAATCAGCGGCCAGATGCCCCATTTCGGTTGCAGGAATCTCAAGTGTTGTCAGCGCGGGGCGGATGTGTGCGCCAAATTCCAGATTGTCGAAGCCGACGATCGAAACCTCGTCGGGTACGGCCAGGCACAGGTCGGTGCAATAGGCCAACGCCCCGATGGCCAAAACATCGCTAAAGCAGATGACAGCCGTGGGTGGGCGACCCTTGCTGACAAGTTCGCGCATGCCCTCATATCCGGCGCTAATGGCGTAGGGTTTTTCGACCTTTTGATCGTGGGAAAGCGATAGGCCCTTCGATTCGAGGGCGCTACGGATCCCCATCAGGCGTTCCTTGACCCGGTCGTTGTGTTTCGAAATACCGGCGATGACGCCGATATCCGTATGACCAAGCCGGAGCAGAAAGTCGGCGATCTGCGCGGCGGAGCGACGGTTGTCGAAGCCGGCGCACGGATGCTGCGATTGCGGGTTGAAGACATAGGTGTTGATAAAGGGAACGTGCTGGCCCCGCAATAAATCATAGAGTCGCGGATCATGCTCATCACCGACCAGAACGATTCCCTCGGCGCCGCGCTCGACCAGCATCTTGGCCTGATTGAATTCGCGAATGGGATCGTATTCGGAAGTCGTCACGAGCAGCGAGTAGCCAGCCTTGCTCAGACGTTCCTCCAGCGCGTTGGTCTCAATCGCATAGATGGCGTGATTCAGGGTTGGGATCACCGCGCCGCAGATCCGGGTGCGGCGCGAGCGCAGCGCACGGGCCGCGTTGTTGGGGGAATAGCCGAGTGACTCGACGACATCCATCACCCTCTTGTATATCTCGGGGCGCACCTTTTCGGGGGAATTGATCGCCCGCGAAACGGTCGCCGAGGAACAGCCCGCAGCTTTCGCGACATCCAAGACTCTTACAACTTTGCGCGCATTCATCGTTGGCTTTTTTCACTCTTGCGGTGTTAATGCCGGGCTCTGATATCCCAAAATTGGATGCCGATCAACCGAACCACGTGTCGGGCAGCGTGTAGCCGTCGCGGAGGGGATCCGTCGGATCATATCCGTGCTGGAGGATTCCCGTGATCCAGGCTTGACCAGCGATGGTCACGTTGACCCCCGGCGTGCCGCCGACATCGACGGTGTCGACCAGCCGGGAGACGAATTCCGATCCGATGATGGATTCCGAGATAAAGGAATCGCCTACCCCCATCAAGCCGCGCGCGTGGAGCGCCGCGATACGCGCCGTGGTTCCGGTGCCGCAGGGGCAGCGGTCGATGCGTCCCGGCGAGACGATGACGGCATTGCGGCTGTTGCACCCCGGGCCCTCAAACGGGGCGACAAACATGGTGAAGGTCACCGTATTGATGTCCGGGTTCTCGGGATGAACCACCGGCAACTGCTCGCTGGCGGCGGCCTTGATCCGGGTGCCGACGGCGACCAGATCGCGGGCCTCGTGCGGCGCGATTTCGAAACCCAGCGCGCGCGCATCGACGATGGCGAAGAATGCGCCGCCATAGGCGACATCGACGGGCACGGTGCCGAGTCCCTCGACCTCGACCGCCGAACCGATATGCGTGGCGAAGGCAGGAACATTGGTGAACTCGACAGACGTGACCTTGCCGTCCCGACAGGAGGCCTTCACCGGCACCAGTCCCGCCGGACTGTCAAGCACCAGCCGGGTTTCCGGTTCCGTCATCGGCAGCATACCGGTTTCCAACAACACCGTGGTCGTGCAAATGGTGTTGGATCCGGACATCGGCGGATAGTCCGTCGATTCCATGATAATGAAGCCAGCGTCGGCATCCGGGTGACACGCAGGAGTGACGAGATTGATGCACAGCGTCACCTTGCCACGCGGTTCGAACAGCAACCATTTGCGCAAGTCGTCGCCCTTGGTCTCCAAATACTGTTTTCGCTCGAACATGGTTTTACCGGGCGGCGGCAGAACGCCCCCGGTGATGACATGGTTGTCCTCGCCGCCGACATGGCAGCCAACGACTGTTACGGTCCGCTCCCAACGCATGGCCTTTACTCCCGGATCAAAATTGGGCAAACTACTGATCAATTGTAATCGTTTTCATCGAAAAGCGATACAATGGGATTTCGGGGGAGATTAAATGGCGTCGAAAGTCCGGCAATCTATAAAAAATAAATCGCCAAACAGGGCGACCCGAATCTGTATCGCAGGGGCGACCGGCGTTGTCGGGCGCTGCCTCGTCTCCGCGGTTCAGGCGGTCGAGGATATGAAACTGGTTTCGGCGGTCGCACGTTCGGCGGCCGGCCGCGATCTTGGCGAGGTCCTCGGCGGAACGCCTATGAACCTGCGTGTTGACGAGACGGTGGACGCAGCCTTGGAGGCTGGCGTCGACGTGCTGATCGACTATACACATCCGGCAGCGGTTCGCGGCCATATCGAAACGGCGATCGCGCGCGGCACTTCCGTCGTCGTCGGCACGTCGGGTTTGCGGCCCGAGGATTATCCGCCGATCAAGGCGGCGGCCGAAGCGGCCGGGGTCGGCATCGCCACCGGCAACTTCGCCATCACGGCGGCGCTGATGCAGCATCTGGCACTGATGGCGGCGCCCCACATGCCGCAATGGGAGGTCATCGAGTACAACCAGCCTTTCAAGCCGGACGCGCCGAGCGGCACCGGAACCGAGTTGGCGGAAATGCTGAGCGCCGTGCATGCGCCGGAAGAGACGGTTCCGGAATCGGCAACCATCGGCCCACGCGAGGCGCGAGGTGCCGTGGTCGATGGCACGCGGGTTCATTCTGTCCGCCTGCACGGGTTCGCTTCGGCCTGCGAGGTCATCCTCGGCATGCCCGGCCAGCGCCTGACAATCCGCCACGATGTCGAACCGGGCGGCGAGGCCTTCGTTTTCGGATCGCTGTTCGCGGCCCGGGCCGTGTTGACACGCCCCGGCCTGACGCGCGGCCTCGACGCCCTTCTATTTTGAAATTCCTAAGGAGGGAGACCCATGAACGAAATGCATGTTGAGATCGGTGACCAAACCTTCTTTTCGAAAACTATCACCGACGCGGACTTCGCTAACTTCTCGGCCATCAGCGGTGATTTTGATCCCGTGCATGTCAACGAGGAGTACGCGAAAACAACGCCCTTCGGTCGGCGCATCGCCCATGGCCTCGCCGTTCTTGGCCTAATGTCCGGGCCGGAATCTGAAATGTCAAAACGCATCGTCGAGCGCGGCTGCCGCTACAAACCGGTAACCCTCGGTTACGACAAGGTTCGCTTCCTCAAGCCCGTGTTCTGCGGGGATACCTTGACGGCCACATATACCATCGCCGAGATCATACCCGAGAAGCTGCGGGCGATCGGCAAATGCGAAGTCACCAACCAGCACGGCGATCTGGTGGTGGTTGGCAATCATGTCTTGAAATGGGTGGGATGACGATGAAAGAACTCAAAGGGATTTGTTGCGCGCTGTGCACGCCTTTTACCGACGACGGCGAATCCGTCGACGAAACGGCGTTGCGCAATCACATCGATTCGATGATCGATGCTGGAATTCACATCATACTGGTATGTGGCGGCACCGGTGAATTCGCCTATCTACGGCCCGAGGAGCGGCGGCGCATCGCCGAGATCGCGTCCAAGCACATCGACGGGCGGGCGGCGTTCATGGTCCAGACCTCGGCCATCAACTCCGGTGATGCCATCGAATACGCCAAGCACGCCGAAGGCGTTGGGGCCGACGCCCTTCTGATTCTACCGCCTTATTTTGAGGGACCGGACGCCGACGGCGTTTACGATTTCTACGCCGCCATCGGCTCGGCGGTGAAAACGCCTCTGATGGCCTACAACATCCCGGTTCATTCGGGCTTTGACATCGATCCGGACTTCTTCAGGCGACTGAGAGAAATTGACGGCGTTCAGTTCATCAAGGATTCGACCGCCGATTTGCTGCGCATTCAGATGCTGCTTGAAACCGGCGCCAAGGTCTTCAACGGCGGCGATCCGACTGCGTTTTTCGCTCTGGTGGCCGGTTGTCCGGGTTGTGTCTGGGGCGCACCCAATGCCATGCCGAACGAAAGCGTGGCGCTCTACGATCACGTCCAGGCCGGACGCCTGGTAGAGGCTGCCGCGTTGTGGAAGCGAATGTTCCCGACGAACGCTTTCTTCTGGAACCATGTTTACAACGCGGCGGTGAAAGCGGCGACGAACGCCTCGGGCCGTCCCGTCGGACCATGCCGAAAGCCCGTCCGCCCGCTGACCGAAACCGAAGCGGCGGAGCTCCGGCAAGCCATGAAGCCGCTGGGATATTAGCCGACGGAAAGAGGCATGAGATGATCAACAAAACTCTTCAGGGCAAGAAGGTCGTCGTCATCGGCGGGTCGTACGGCATGGGATACGCGGCGGCCGCGATGGCTATCGCCAAGGGCGCCGAGGTGGCCATCGCGGCGCGCACCGGCGCGAAACTTTCCGAGGCCGCGAAACGGCTTGAGGACCTAGGCGGGTGTCCGGTGCCCTACACAGCGCTGCGCATCGAGGATCGCGCAGCGGTGGCCGCATTCTTTGCCAACAACGCGCCGTTCGATCATCTGGCCATGCCGGGCTCGACGGTCAAGCCGATCCTCTACGAAGACCTCACCGAAGACAGTGCCTTTGAGTCCTTCGACAGCAAATTCTGGGGACCATTTTGGGCGGCCTATGACGCGCGGCCACACATGCGACGCGGCGGCAGCATCGTCTTTTTCACCGGCGTCGCCGCCAAGCGCCCGGTGCCGGGCTATGTCATGGGGGCCTGCATCAACGGCGCGTTGAACGCAGGAACACGCTCGCTGGCGATTGAATTTGCGCCCCTTGGCATTCGAGTCAACGCCATTGCGCCGGGCCTGACCGATACGCCGCTGCTTGATATCCTGCATGCCGAAGACAAAGCCGAACGAATCAAAATGTTCGGCGATCGGCTGCCCGTCGGGCGCGTCGGAACCGCAGATGAATGCGGGCTTGGGGTTATCTATCTGATGGAAAACGGCTTTGCCACCGGGCAGGTGCTTGGCATTGACGGCGGGCACGAGATCATGTCGTAACGGGGAAAGAAATATGGATAAATCAGGCAACCCAACCCCTTTTCCCAATTGGACCCCCAGGGGAATTATCCCTGCCGTCCTTCTGCCGTTTAACACCGATCTCGGGATCGACGAGGCGGCCTTTCGCGATCACTTACGTGACGTCATATCGGTTGACGGCATCACGGCCATTACGTTGAACTGCCATTCGACCGAGGTCCATGCGTGCACCCTCGACGAACAGAAACGTGTTCTCGAGATTGGCATGGAAGAGGCCGCCGACCGTCTGCCCGTCGTTTCCGGCGTCTATACCGACAGCAGTGTCGAGGCCGCCCGCATTGCCCGTATAGCAACCGAGGGGGGTGCATCCGCCCTGCTGGTCTTCCCTCCCCACACTTTGGCTGTGGGCGGCCATTTACGACCTGAAATGGCGATTGAACATTTCCGGCGCATCGCCGATGCCTCCGATCTGCCGATCATCCTTTTCAACTACCCGATGACCAGCAATGTCGGGTACCCGTTCGAAACCCTGTTGGCGATCTTTGAGGCAGTACCGTCGGTACGGGCGATTAAAGACTGGTGTAACGACCCGCCCCTTCATGAACGCCAGATCCGGACATTCCAGAACCTTCCACGGCCGGTGAATGTTCTCTCCACGCATAGCGCCTGGCTGATGTCGTCACTGGTCATGGGCTGTGAAGGCGCCCTTTCCGGTGCCGGAAGCGTCATCGCCGCCCTGCAGGTTGAACTGTTCAGGGCGATTCAAAATAACGATCTGGCTGCCGCCAAGAATGTAAACGACCGGATCTATCCGGTGGCCCAAGTCTTCTACGGACCGCCGTTCCTGGATATGCACAACCGCATGAAAGAGCTTCTCGTCCTTCAAGGCAAAATCCCCTGCGCCGCCGTAAGGCCGCCCCTATCGAAACTGCCGCAGCAAGAAATTAACCGCATCGAAAAGGCAGCGAGAGAAGCGGGAATTCTCGTCTCACGAAAGAAATGAGAAATGCCATGGATTTCATGATTGAACCGGAACGAAAAACCCCTGTCGTCAACGATGTTGACGTTTTGGTCTGCGGAGGCGGTTTCGCCGGCGTCGCCGCAGCCGTGGCAGCGGCACGAAATGGCGCCTCGGTAATGCTGATCGAACGTTATGGCTTCCTGGGCGGGCTGGCTACCGGCGCCCTGGTCATCACAACGCCGCCGTTAAACAACGGCATCAACCGAGAGATCGCCCGTCGGCTGATGAAATGGCGAAGCTATGCGCCCGACCAAACCAAAGAAAACGCCACGGAGTCGGAATTTATCGATGGAAGCGCCTGCCTGCTTCCCTACGACCCCGAAACGACAAAGTACGAATTCGTGCGTATGCTGTTGGACCAACAGGTCGATATCCTTTTTCATTCCTACATCTCTGACACCCTGTGCGTGGAAAACCGTATCGAAGCCGTCGTCATCGAGAACAAAGCCGGCCGCAGTGCCGTGCGGGCAAAGGTCGTTGTGGACGCCACCGGTGACGCCGATGTGGCCGACCATGCCGGTGCGCCTGTGACGGTGGTGGAACGGCCGATCACCATGATGTTCAACATGGCTGATGTTGATTCAAAACGCGCCCTTGAACATCTTGGAAACTGGACCCGGCTCAAGAGAGTGATCCGCGACGCAATTGCCAAAGGCGAACTCGACTTTGACCTCGACACCGAACCGGAATTCGGCGCGCCGGGGATTTTCGCCGCCGACCTTATTCACAAGGGGCAACTCAATGTCTGGGGCGGTATGTTCTATTCGAACGGCATACTTGATCCGACGGAACGCACCCGCGCCGAAATCGTAACTCGCGACCATGCATTCCGCATGGCCAATTTTCTCAGGAAAACGCTACCCGGATTCGAAAACGCGCGTTTGGAACAGACGTCGACCGAGGTCGGGATCCGGGCGACCCGAAATCTGGAAGGCGCGAACGTTCCCTCCAAGGAGGAAATCGTTCGCGGTGAGTTTTCAGATACGATTGCCCGGCCATACCTTCGAAAAAACCTCGCTATCCCCTACCGTTCACTGGTCCCGCAAAATATCGAAAACCTGTTGGTCGCGGGACGATGCATCTCGGCCGCCGACGAAATCATGGGACGGTTGCGGCTGATCCCCGTCTGCTCCGCGACCGGTGAAGCCGCAGGCGTCGCCGCAGGCATAGCCGCGGCCCAGCGGGTATCGGTTCAAGCGGTCGATGTCGGGCAATTGCAGGCCACCCTGACGGATCAGGGAGTTGAGCTTTAGCCACGGCAAACGAAATCGGAGTGTTTTCATGGTTGATGTCAATGAAAGACGGTTAATAGAAGAACAGCTTCTCGGCAATGGCGTCATGCTTCTTACCATGCGGCGGCCCGAAAAACTGAACGCCTTGGGCATCCCCCTTCTCGAAACGCTGGTAGACGCACTTTCGCGCATTACCGAAGACACCCAAATTCGCTGCGTCATCCTGACCGGATCGGGAAAGGCATTTTCAGCCGGAGCCGATATCGCCGACTTCGTTGCGCGTGGCGTCAGCGCTTACATGGATCCGCGCCGACTTCAGGCGTGGCGCATGATCGAAGAATTTCCCAAGCCGATCATTGCCGCCGTAAACGGATATGCGCTGGGCGGCGGATTGGAACTGGCGATGCTGTGCGACTTGATCATTGCCAGCGAAACCGCACGATTTGGTCAGGCCGAGATCAACATCGCCGGAATACCGGGAGATGGGGGA
>JABGRG010000151.1 GCA_018648445.1 Rhodospirillales bacterium
ATACGCGCCGCAACGCGGCCCCGCACACCGGTTCGAAAATGGGCGATCAGCAGACCGCCGATAACCACAAACGCGGCAACCGCCAGCACCGTCTTGTGGTCGAAGACAAGAAGTGTTGCCGTGTCGGCATATTGCATGGCCATGCCGCTTATCATGCCAAGTGCCAGAACTGCCTCGCCAAAGGCCAGAAGCCTGACGACCAGGGATTCGCAATCGGCCACCGGCGGAAGCCTCCGCGAAAGCGCGCTCGGGCGTTTTAACTTTAAGGCGCGTTCCTGCACAAACGCGCCCAATGCCGCAATGGCAGCGACCGAAACCAATGCATAAGTCGCGACGGAAACCAGAATATGCAAATGGACCCAGGCCGTCGCCGCAACCGAGGTTACGGCCTCGCCGTCCGGCGCCTGATGCCAGATCGTCGCCAAAATCCCAACCATAAACAGATACGGCCCCACCAGCGGCAACAATCGCCAAGCTTGGGACGTTACGACGCAAGTCACAATAAAAACGAACAGGCTGGCCGTCACCGTAACCCAAAGGGTGGTGGAGAAACCCGTTCGCCATTCCCCGCCGGTTTGCGCGACAACCCAGGCCAAGGGCCCGGCCAGCGCCACCGCCAGAACCAGCCAGAAAGCGCCGTCGCGCCGACCCTCTCGGCGAAAGCCGACAACCATTGCCGGAACCAGCGCAATCAAAGCCGAAAGATTGAACAAACTATCTTGCATGAGCCTCCCCCACGGACCGCACGCATGATACGCGAGATACCGCTTACATGAAAATCGCCTCCCGAACGCCGATTGGCAAGTCCCTTGGCACGGGTTAATGTCGCTTCCCCAAAGATAAACGCAAGGAGTTGGAATGCCCGGTTGCCTCGCCCTTGTCGTCGGGGCCGGACGTGGAGCCCGTTTCGGCGGTGAATTGCCCAAGCAGTACCTCGGCTTGGCCGGGCGTGCCGTGCTGAGGCATTCGCTGGAAACCTTCCTGGCACATCCCGGCGTCGATGCTGTGCGCGCGGTCATCAACATGGATGATCGCGATCTTTACGAAGAAGCGGTTGCCGGGCTGCCGCTATTGGAACCGACAGGTGGCGGCGGCGCGCGACAGGATTCGGTGCGACTCGGGTTGGAAAGCCTTGAAGAATATTCAGCCGACCATGTTCTCATTCACGATGCGGCCCGCCCTTTCGTTGACGCGGCAACCATATCGCGGGTCATCGCCGCCCTTGGCGACTATGGCGCGGCCATTCCCGCAATGCCGGTCAACGATACTTTGAAGCGAGGCAAGAGCGGCGTTATCACGCAAACGGTTGAGCGTACCGGGTTATGGCGGGCACAGACGCCGCAGGGTTTTCGCTATCCGGAAATTCTGGCCGCGCATCGCCGCTTCGCGGGACAGGAGTTGACCGACGACGCGGCGCTGGCGGAGGCCGCCGGAATGGAGGTCGCGCTCGTGCAAGGCAGTGAGGACAACGTGAAAGTGACGACACAAGACGATCTCGATCGGGCCAAGGCCCATCTGACAGCCATCCGTGAATTTCGCAACGGGACCGGTTTCGACGTACACCGCTTCGCCGCGGGCGATCACGTCATGCTGTGCGGCGTCAAAATTCCCCACGAATTCGGGCTTAGCGGACACTCGGATGCCGACGTTGGTCTGCACGCCCTGACCGACGCCATTCTGGGAGCCATTGCCCAAGGCGATATCGGAAGCCATTTCCCACCGTCCGACGACCGGTGGCGCGGTGCTGAATCGCATGTTTTTTTGCACCATGCGAACGAATTGGCAAAGGCCCGGGGGGCTGAGATTACTTCGCTGGACGTAACGTTGATTTGCGAGACGCCCAAAATAGGCCCCCATCGCGAGGCCATGCGGACCCGTATTGCGGAAATCCTTGAAATCGAAGTGGGGCGCGTCAGCGTAAAGGGGACGACGACCGAACGCCTTGGCTTCACCGGCCGCAGGGAGGGTATCGCGGCGCAGGCATCGGCAACCGCCGCCTTACCCGCCGGTTTCAACAGTGGCTCGGAAAAATCCGAAACATAATTTATTATTGTTTTTCTGTTTATTACGATGTTTCTTTAACAATCCAGGTAAGAAACTCGGCGTTGCCCCCCGCAATGGGAAGTGCAACCACGCATGGACAGTCGTAACTGTGCAGGCTTTTGATTTCCGCGGTAACGTCATCGACCAGATCGGCGCGCGTCTTCAAGATCAAGGCGACCTCGCCATCCTCCTGCAATTCGCCTTCCCAACGGTAAACCGATGTTGTTTCGCCAAGAATGTTGGCGCACGCCGCCAAACGCTTTTCGACCAGCGCACGCCCGATGCGCAACGCCTCCTCCCTGGACCCGGCGGTTACATAAAGAAGCATTGTCTGCATGGTATTCTCCTTCACGCCTGTCATCGTGCGCCTTGACCCCGATGGCACAACAAAACTAACTTAAACGGCTCGAAGAAGGAAACAGGCACGATGGCGCGTGCGAAGACAGTAAAACCGACAGGTTCTCAACGCACTTGGCTGCAGCGGGGAATGCAGGAGCCCGGCGGGAAACTTCCGTTATTCGATATGGCTGGGCAACGGGTAAGCGAGCGCACCGTGCGCAGTTGCATCAGTAAGGGCTGGGCGGAACCCTGGTTCGCCAACCCGCTCAAGCCCGATTGGATCGTCTGCAAATTAACGCAGGCCGGACGCGCGCTTTTCGCCGAAAATCACGGTTAGGCCAGAAATTTAGTTGGTATCGATCCCGGCGATATCCACGTAGCCCTTTTCGACGGCTTCGCGAAGCGCCTCGAAGGCATTTTTCGCCTCTTCGAACATTTCGCGGCTCTCCCTCAATTCCTTGATCATCTCCCGATCCGGCGGATTTCCGTGTTCATCAACACCCAGTTTAAAAGCGGCTTGAAGGTAACGGGCGCGAAGACGCCCCACGGCCACGGCAAACCCAAGGATCGTATCCTTATCCATATTGTCGATACGCTTGTGAATGATTTGTCGATTGGCAGCCCTGATACCCTGCTCGATTTTGCCGAAAAACCGTTTGTGCTGCATAAAATTCTGGTAGTCGTCTTGCTGATCGGTCATGACTCACCTCTTGAACCCACGTGCGCAGCGCGATTTTATAAATTGCCGTTTCTGTCCGTCGAGCGGGCAGATAAGCTATTATTGGTCAAAGATGATTCGAAACCGTTAACGCCGAAAGAAAACTTTTTTGTCTCGAAAAGAAGCGAAATGCTTGGATTTCCGGCCCTCTCGCACACCTCGGGCAAGATCAAAACGGTCATGGCCGTTAACCATATGGGGTGTCGCCCGTGACCAGTACTGAAGGCCGGCGCGTCATCATCGTCGGGGGCGGAATTTCCGGCCTGTCTGCCGCCTGGTTCCTGCACGACCGAGGGTATGATGTTCGGGTTATCGAAGCGTCTGAACGCGTGGGCGGCGTCATATCGACCAGCCTGCGCAACGACTTCATGGTCGAGCGCGGTCCCAACACGACGTTGCAAAAGCCGGGAAGGCCGGAAGATGCCCTTGGCCGCCTGATGGACGGAACCGGCCTTGCCAGGCGGGTAATCGAAGCCGCACCAGCGGGACAAAAGCGTTTCATCCTTCGTGACGGACGGGTGTTGGCGTTGCCGGGATCGCCTTCCGCATTTGTCACCAGCCCGGCCTTCACTTGGCCGGCCAAATTGCGGCTGCTGAAAGAGCCCTTTATCAGCCGGGTGGCGCACGAAGAAAGCATTGCCCAGTTCGTGGAAAGGCGATTGGGTCGGGAATTCCTCGACTACGCGGTAGATCCCTTTATCTCGGGCGTCTACGCGGGCGACACACGGGCCTTGTCCGTTCGCGCGGCGGTGCCGCGTATTTTTGAATTGGAGCAACAATACGGGTCCTTGATCCGTGGCGCTGTGGCTCTTGGGAAAGCGGCCAAGAGCGCGGGAATGCCAGCGGGACGGCAGATATCTTATGACCGCGGAATGTCCGGTTTGCCCCAAGGAATAGCCGAAAAACTACCGCACGGATCGGTATCCACCGGACTTCGCGCACAATCCCTCGAACACATCGACGGGATTTGGAACGTCCACCTCGACGGAGACGGCGGCGAGACAGTCGAAACGGGAGATGCGTTGATACTGGCCCTGCCCGCAGACGAGACGGCGCGCCTGATCAAACCGTTGAGTGCCGAGGCCGCACAAATTGTCGGCGAAATTCCCTATGTTTCCATTTCCTCTATCGGTCTGGGCTACGCCCGCGACCAAGTTGGGCATTCGCTTGACGGTTTTGGCTTTCTCGCGCCCAGACTGGAGGGAATGCGAACCCTGGGCGTTCTGTTTTCCAGCACGCTTTTTGACGGGCGGGCTCCCCAGGGCCATGTGCTGTTGACCGCTTTCATCGGCGGCGCCCATGACGCGCCGGCAGCCGATCTGCCGACGGATATGATCTTCGAACTGGTCGAGGCGGATTTGGCCGTGGCGCTGAATATCAAAGGCCCTCCGGCCTACCGGCGCATCAGCCGCTACGCGCGCGCCATCCCGCAATATTCGTTGGGTCATCTGGATCGAATGGACGAGGTGGACCGGCGATTGGAGCCCTTTGCAGGGCTTTACCTTCGCGGCAATTGGCGTGATGGAATTTCGGTCGCCGACTGCGTTCGCGCCGGTGAAAAGTTGGCCAATCGGATTTGAGGTTTGGCGACTAAGCGCCGCCGGACCACACCCGTGTCGAATCCTGGTCCGCGTCAGGAGCCTTCGGCCCACGAACCCGCGGCCCTATGGATCGCACGCGCGGTTTCTGGAATTTCTCAAGCCCCTGCTGCATATCGTTGACGATAAACTCCGCCCGCTTCATCGGTCCGCCGAACTGAGGATCCGGGAACGTTTCCTTCCACGCATCCATTTTCAATGACATAGCGCACAAAGAGCCGCCGAGCATCGTCTGGCTGTTCTCAACCAGGTCCCTGAATTTGCGGAATTTCGCACCATTGATATCGACCCACATGTTTTTCGACCCGAATTCGAAAACCTTGATTTTCTGGCGCATGGACATCGCCATATCCGAAAACACGCTCTCAACCCGAGAGCACGCGTCGACCACATTGCGGTCCTGTTGCAAAAGGCGATTGGACTTGATTTCTTCCACGGAACTCCGGAAATCCCTCATGACCGGGCCGATGCCGCCATATGCCTGCCGATAGTAGGATATGGATAGAAATATATCGCCGTAATCCTCCAGGAACTTGGGGACCAATTCCAGGGGAATTTCCAGGCTGCCAGCCAGGGCCACAAGTTTCTTCCGGGCTTGTTTGATGTCGGGCTGGCTGAACATCGAGATGATATCGGCACCCTCTTCGGCTGCCCGTTCGTCACCATAAATATAGCCGACAAGCGGCCTGGTGAACGATCGCATATGCTGGGTCAATTCACGCTGTTTGCCGTCCGAAAGGCGCAACTCGCCCTCGTCCACATTGATGCCCTGTTTGCGCAAAAGGATGCGAAGGCTGTAGACATCGTAAGATCTCAGCCGCGACAATTTGTCCAATTTTGCCATATCGGTCTGTGGGATGCTTTCATAGGCAGCCCGCATGGCCTCGACCCTGATCTGTCCGCTGCCTGTATCCTTTCCGTCGAAGAGCTCAACCACGCTATCGAGGTGGACGTTCTTTATCATCCGCATCTTCTCGAAAAGCTGGGATTCCAGCGGAATGATGCTCAACGGGAGCACGTGCAACGAATCACGGTCTCTGTCCATGATAAGCGCCATGCGCTTGCTCCGATTTTGCCGCCGGTTAATCTGAAATCTCCAGATAGTCAATTATGTCAATTTCCCCTAATATTCAATAGCTTACAGGGCAAAAAAAATCTTGGTCCGAATCGAAAAACGACCTCAACTTTCTACTTTGCGGCGAAAAACAGAACGAAACTATCCGGCAACCACTTGATTCGGCGCGCCTTTTCGACCGGCGAGATATATTTGCCTCGTTTTACCGGATTATTTTCGAGAAAAAACGGCGGAAAAAAAACGAACGAAAATTACACGTCCCGCCGGTCGGTTTCGCCTGTTAGACTAGCGTTTAGCTGACAACATCGACAAATCGGAAGATTTGGATGAAGGCGGTTCTTCAGCGCGTAAAAAGGGCCTGTGTGACGGTCGACGGGAAACCGATGGGGAAAATCGACCGTGGACTTGTCGTCCTTCTTTGCGTCGAACAGGGCGACAATGCCGAAACCGCGGCATTTTTCGCAGGAAAAACGGCACGTATGCGAATTTTCTCGGACGACGACGGAAAGTTCAATTTATCGCTTCTTGATGTCGGCGGAAAAGCCCTGGTCGTCAGCCAATTCACACTTGCCGGCAACTGGCGAAAGGGAAACCGCCCCAGCTTCAGCAGCGCCGCCCAGCCGAACATCGCCAACCCCTTATACGGCGAATACTGCAAAACCCTGGAAAACCTGGGTGTGCCAGTTGAGACCGGCGTATTCGCTGCGCATATGGATGTTGACCTCGTCAACGATGGGCCCGTGACCATCTGGATGGATTCGGACCGGTGAATGGTGCGAAATACAGAGGTCGTATGATATCCTTATTGCTCGTCGACGGGATTTTAGCCGCGCAAATGAGACGCCCATGACCATCGTCTGGCGGGACCAGCTTAGCGTCGGGCACGACGCAATAGACGAAGACCACAGGCAACTCGTAAATCTGCTCAACGGATTCGAATGGGCGAGCGCAGGCGACATTCAACTAGACATCCTTGATCGCATTCTCGACGACCTAGAGGATTTTTCCATAGAACATTTCGAACGCGAAGAGCGGGCCCAGATTTCCGTCGGCTTTCCTTTCCATGACGCCCATCGCCAAGCGCATATCGAGCAAATCGAGCAGTTGAGAGCCGCGCGCGAACGCTTTGCGTCGCTGGATGTCAATCGGCATTGAACTTTGACCCCCTATCGGCGTCCAATATTGACCCCCCTT
>JABGRG010000152.1 GCA_018648445.1 Rhodospirillales bacterium
GATTTCGGCTCGCAGGTGACCCAGCTTATCGCGCGCCGCGTGCGCGAAAGCGGCGTTTACTGCGAGATCCACCCCTTCCAAAAGGTCGATGCCGCCTCGCTCGACGCCTACGCGCCCAGCGCCGTCATCCTTTCAGGCGGGCCGGCGTCGCTGACCGAGGGCGACACGCCGCGCGCGCCCGACCGTGTGTTTGAAATGGGCGTCCCGGTGCTGGGCATCTGTTATGGCCAGATGGCCATCGCGGAAGCACTGGGCGGCAAGGTGGTCTCATCGGACCACAAGGAATTCGGACGCGCTTTCGTCGACATAACCGACGATTGCGAACTGTTCCACGGCGTGTGGGATACCGGAACCCGCGAACAGGTATGGATGAGCCACGGCGACCGCATTGATGCGCCACCGCCCGGTTTTCGCACCGTGGCCACGTCGGAAGGCGCGCCCTTTGCCGCCATCGCCGATGACAAACGCAAGTTTTACGGCCTGATGTTCCACCCCGAGGTGGTGCACACCCCGCACGGCGCGCAGCTATTGCAGAACTTCACCCATCGCGTGGCCGGTTGTTCGGGCGACTGGACCATGGCCGCCTTTCGCGACGCGGCCGTATCCAAAATCCGCGCCCAGGTGGGCAAGGGCCGGGTCATCTGCGGGCTTTCGGGCGGCGTCGATTCTTCGGTCGCGGCGGTCCTGCTGCATGAAGCCATCGGCGACCAGCTGGTTTGCGTGTTCGTCGACAACGGCCTGTTGCGCCTGAACGAAGCCGACGAGGTGATTGAACTGTTTCGCGGGGCCTACAACATCCCGCTGGTGGCGCGCGACGCGTCGACCGTGTTTCTTGAAAGACTGGCCGGTGTGTCCGACCCGGAAAAGAAGCGCAAGATCATTGGCGGAACCTTCATTGATGTGTTCGAGGAGGAGGCCAAAAAGGCGGGCGGCGCCGATTTTCTGGCGCAAGGTACGCTCTATCCCGACGTCATCGAAAGCGTGTCCTTCACCGGCGGACCGAGTGTGACGATCAAGTCGCACCACAACGTCGGCGGCCTACCCGAACGCATGAACATGGAATTGGTCGAACCCCTGCGCGAGCTGTTCAAGGACGAAGTGCGCGTGCTGGGCCGCGAGTTGGGCCTGCCGCACAGCCTGATTGGCCGCCACCCCTTCCCCGGCCCGGGTCTGGGCGTGCGTATTCCGGGCGCGGTCTCGAAAGATCGGGCCGACATTCTGCGCCGCGCCGATGCCATCTATATCGAGGAAATCCGCAACGCCGGTCTCTACGACGCCATCTGGCAGGCCTTCGCCGTATTGCTGCCGGTGCAGACCGTCGGCGTCATGGGCGATGCGCGCACCTATGATTACGCCTGCGCCCTGCGCGCCGTCACTTCAACCGACGGCATGACGGCTGACTACTACCCGTTTGATCACGACTTCCTGGGCCGCACCGCCAACCGCATCATCAACGAGGTGCGCGGCATCAACCGCGTCGTCTACGACGTGACCTCCAAGCCGCCGGGAACCATTGAGTGGGAGTGAGTTGGCGGTTGGTTTTCTGATCCGGAAAAACCCGACTGTGGGGGATTTTGTGGGGACTCCTTAGCCACAGGAGCCCCCCTTATGGCCGTCTATAAACGCGGCGGAACACAGTACTGGCAGATCGAATTCGAATACCTGGGACGCCGCTATCGCCGTTCATCAGGGACGTTGCCAATATGGTCAGCGCCGTGACCGGAAAACCGATGGAGCCACCTCTGGCCGATGGCACCCCCCGTGGTCCAAAAGGAACTCTATCGGTGGAAAGGGTGGTGAGGCGAAAAAGGCCCTTCCGGGAACCGGCGCGATTGGCCCAAGCCGAGGTTACCCGCGCTTGATTCACGGTGGTCCGTCAATGAATTCGACCCGCCGATATTGGCAATAATGAAGATCACGAGCCCCTGGCCAAAGGTTGGCACGCGCGCAAAATTAAACCCGGATGTCGCCGACGACCCCATTAAACGTCCGCTTACAGGGGCAAGAGCGGCCCTCAGTTTGGGTGGACGTTTTCGTCTGCACCTGACCCATTGCGGAACTTCGTTTTCCGAAGCAAAGTAAGCAGCTTACAATCGCCAGTAGTTCATAATTATTAGTATGGAATGCGATGGCAGTTGATAACCCCGTTTTGAGCCCTGAGAACACCCCTGCCAGACGGCGAGGAACGCTGGCGGCTGGCGGCTTTGCTCATTTTGTGCATGACGGTTTGACAGACTGTCAGTTTGTTTTACTGCCGGTCTGGGCTGAGGTGTTTGGGCTTAGCCATGCGCAGGTAGGATTGATTAAGATGTGTTCGTCCGGTGCACTGGCTTCTCTTCAGCTTCCGGCCGGGATACTAGCCGAGAAATTCGGGGAACGTTCGGTCCTGTCACTAGGAACCATGCTGGCGGGGATGGGTTTAATAATTGCCGGATTTGCCACGGGTTATATCAGTTTGCTGATTGGTATTTTGATCCTTGGTACAGGGGCATCCACGCAACATCCTCTCGCATCGGCATTAGTCTCAAGAGCCTTTAAGGGGGGGCGTGTTCGGGCTGCTTTGGGAACCTATAATTTTGCAGGTGATCTGGGAAAGGTCGTCGTTCCGTTCGCGGTTGCCGGTATGCTAGCCCTCTGGGGTTGGCGGGAAAGCGTTTATGCTTACGGCAGTATTGTCGTTGTGTCCGGTGTCATTTTCTTTTTCCTGATCGGCAAGTTGGCGCCGGTGATTAAGCAAAAAGAAAAACCCAAAGTTACTTCAAAAGGGTGGGGCATTCAGGACCGCTGCGGGTTTTCAACTCTGGCCTCGATCAGCATGGTGGATTCAACCTGCCGTTCGGCCTTCCTGACGTTTGTATCCTTTTTACTCATCAACAAAGGTGTAGAAGGGGCTTCCATTGGATTAGCATTCGGTTTGATCTTTGCTGGTGGGGCAACGGGGAAACTTGTTTGTGGTTTGATCGCGGAACGTGTCGGGGTTATCCGTACTGTGTTAATCACCGAAATTCTGACAGGCCTCTGTATTTTGGGCGTTGTATTTTTACCGCTGGCGTGGGTTTGGATTCTTCTGCCGATTACCGGTATCGTCCTGAACGGCACATCTTCGGTTTTGTATGGTACGGTTGCAGATTTTATTGAACCCGACAGGTTGCCAAGAGCTTATGGCTTATTCTATACGCTTGCTATCGGGGCCGGGGCGATCGCCCCTGTGTTGTATGGCCTGCTCAGTGACTATGCCAGCGTCAATCACGCCCTTGTAGCGATTGGCCTGAGTGCATTTTTGACGTTGCCGTTGTGTCTGGCATTGCGGAAATCAATTTCCTAGAAACTCTTAGATTTGATCCACAACGTCTTCGGCAGGTATGCTTCGCTCTTGTATGGAGGCAAACCATAACACTCATTCGTCGTTTAGCCCCGCCACGGACCTCACGACAGTGAAGATGTGCTTGCGGAGCTTCGGGTCCGCGATCCGGAGGTAGTTCCGTGTGAACTCGATTGAATCCGACGAATCAAAGGCGGCCTGATCAAAATTTCTATGTTCTGTCTTACGGGGGCTCCCCTTTGATGTAAGGCCCACCCTGGAAACCTCCTCGGACATTTCCGCGAAGAAATACGCCACGTCCACACCAAGCGCGCCTGCGATCTTATAGAGAGCGCTCGCGCTGATGCGATTCGTTCCGTACTCGTATTTCTGAATCTGTTGGAACGTGACCCCAACGGCATCACCAAGCGCGGTCTGACTGGCACCTGCCGCCTCACGCCGGGCGCGCACACGCAAACCCACATGCTTGTCGATTTTTGTCGCCGCGCCCTTCGGATTGCGCTTTCTCTGCATAGCCAGCCCCAATGATGTTATTCCCCCTTATAGGGGTGTTCAAACCACGCATAGGTTCCCCAACCGATTAGGGAGCCATTTGCGCCCGATGGGCAAGAAAAAACCCGCCGGGAATACCGACGGGCTAAGTCAACAGGGAGGCTTTTATGGCGAAGCTCGCAGGAGAGGGGGAATCTCAGCGGCTTCAGCAGGGTTAAATATACGCGTCGGCAGCACCACCAACAATTGGGACTTTCCCCGTTTCGACTAGGGAAAGTACTCATTTGCCGTTTTGGGGGGTAAACCGACATTTTGGGTATTCACGTCCGCTGCTGGGGGCAAAGCAGACCAATTTCGGGGCGGGCGCTAACGACCGCTCCTGACCCAATGCAGACATGCCCACACCTGTATCAGGCGCACCGCATTTCACGGCACCGTTCGCGGCGTTAGGGCTTTTCTCACTTCAGACAGCCAAAGCCGTTCGATTGCGAGAGAGTTGTTGGTTGTAATTTGATCGGCGCCGGCGTCGACAATCACCTTCAACATGTCCGCCGCGTCCGGATCATCGGCTTCAAGTCGCCAGCAATCGACGAAATAACCGCGCTCGCGGATAGCTGAAATCAAGTTCTTTCCGGCGCGAATTCCGGGAACGACCAACTCAAGTGAGAGGTAAGCGATCCGCGCATCCGGCGCTATCGAGCAAATGGTTCGGGCCACCCAACCGATATCGAATTCCCGCGACCATTTTGGATCCAGCATGATCTCCTCCGGATCGAAACCACGCAAGACCTGCGGGTAATGACGACCGAGGTGTTGAACCTGGCGATAGTCCGTTGCGCCTAAGCAAATGTAATCGCTGATCGGTTCGATTTGCCTTGCGAACTCGCGGCTCACGTTTTCCGAAATCAGTTCCGAGCGCGCTTTTATGTCCAACTGCAGCAACGGGCCGGTTTCCAGGCCCGCGCACGGAAGATCAGACGCAACTTCGCGAACGGCATGCAACAAATCCGACAGGAGAATCGGGCCGTTGTCCATCGCATGACCATCGGGGTGGACCATGCGCGCCGATAGGACGGCCTCGGGATCGACCGTGTCGACCCGACCGGTGCCGGTGGTTTCCATCTCAAGCATGGGACCATGAAGAACCACCAGGCGACCGTCTTTCATAATTTCGACATCGATTTCAACGCTGGCGCCTTGCCGCAAGCCCAAAACCAGATTGGCAATGGTGAAAAGCGGATCGTCGCTGGTGCGGCGAAGCTGGTGCCACTTTAATCTGATGAGGCGGCCGTTTGCCGCCAGGCTGATCCCTTTTAAATCCATCGAACGCCACCTTTATCCGTCAGGATTGGAAAATCGCGCTGACCAGCATTTCGGGGCGATTGCTACAAATTCCAAGAACCGGAAGCTTGAGAATATCCGCCAGAATGTCCGGTCGTTCTTCGTGCCAAAGCACAATACCCAGCCCTTTATCCCGAGCCCGGTTTATCAGCTCGGGTGTAACCAGATCCTGCGGCCGGGCGGACGCGCCTTCCCAACAAAGATGAATAATTTGGGCTTTCGACTTCTGCGCCGCTTCAAACGGATCGGCACCCTTCGGGACCAGGACGGACAGCGGGAAACGGCACCCATCGTCGTGCAGGGCTTTTATCCAATCGCCGCGAAACGATCCGACAATCGCATGGTCGAACCCCATGGCGTCCATCTCGCGGATGGCGGCAGGTCCCGCGCCGTCGCCTTTGACCTCGACATACAGTCCAGCCGATAGTTCCTGAGCGAGCTGAACGACTTCCGTAAACGCCGGAATGCGCTCGCCGCCTCGGACTTGAAAGGCTTGCACGGCCTCCAGGGTCATGTCCGAAATGGCTCCGGAACCGTTCGTCATGCGGTCGACCAAGTGGTCGTGACAAACAGCGCAGGCGCCGTCTTTGGTGAGGTGGACGTCAAGCTCCCACATATTGGCGCCAAGTTCACTGGCCTTGCGAAAGGCGCCCAACGTGTTCTCGGGAGCGTAGTCACTGGCGCCCCGGTGAGCGATTGCGTATTTGATCATGGAACGGCGCCAAGCCCCCACCAAATTGTCATCTCGCGAGCCTCGGCTCCGGGCTTTCAACGTCAATTTCGAACCAGACCGGTTGATGATCCGATCCTTCCGCCTCTTCATCGATCCAAGCGGATTGCACTCTTCGCGCCAGCGCCGGGGTGACGAACGCGTAATCCAGTCGCGCCGGAATTCCCTTGGCGGGTTCATGCGGATCGGCAACCCCCGGGCAGGTAATCCCTTCGTCTTCGGCATGGTCTGCGGCGACCCAGGCATCAAGAAGCCCGTCGATCCTATTTATCCTTCCATGGTGATGTGACGTCGGCCCGACGACGGCGTCGTATTCGGCGGATTTCGGAGGAAAGTTCATATCGCCCATGAAGATGGCGTCGCGTGGCATGGGCGGTTCGCCCCCTTCGGTCCAACCGGATTGCGGGTTCGGGTGACTGCCGCTCCAAACGTCGCCGCCGCCAACGGCCTGGGCGTGCAGCTTCAGCACGAACTTTATTTGCGGCATCCGTGTTCCGGCACACAGGTGGCAGAATTTGAGCGCGTTTACGCGGATCGGTCCGGCGGGCATTGCGATCACCGCTTCCAGGAGGACGTGCTGAGTACTGTGTTGCACCAGGGTTCCGAATTTGGGCAAAAGAAAATGCCGCGCCGAAATGATGGGGTTCTTCGAAAGCAGCATGACGCCATGTTGGCGGCGGCGATTGACCAACTTTCCGTCATCGCCGCAATAACTTGCGTCCATATCGAGCCCGGCGGCGAAGTCCCAATGGTGATCCGGCAGCATTGCGGAGATTTCTGCTGCCTGGTCGATCATGCCGGACCGCTGCCAAAACCGCTCAACCTCCTGCAGGGCTATGACGTCGGCACCTTGGACGGCGTCGGCGATACGACGAAGATCGTATTTGCCGTCCTTTCCCAGACCGTATTGAATGTTATAGGTGACGAATTTCATCGCTTGCTCGCCCATTCCATAAAAACCATATGCGGCCCGGTCAGTCTTGACGCACTGGCTAATCAATCGCCC
>JABGRG010000021.1 GCA_018648445.1 Rhodospirillales bacterium
GCATGGGAATCGCCATGTGCCTGGAACGGGACCGAGCTGCGAGATAAGGCGCGGCGCCGAAAGCAAAAACCGCTTGCACGGAGGCGAATAGACGGCAGCAGGGCCAACACCATATCCCCCTCGAAATTCAGCGACAACTACGCGTTCGGTATAAGTGCATGCGTGCCCCCGCAACCATCTTAATTTGCTCGGCGGAAGCCCGGTCCGAAAGACCGGGCTTTTTTCTGTCTGAACAGAGATTGAGGATACCTGCGAGTTCGCCCTTGATGGAAAGGGTGAGTTCTTCATCTTGAGGCGTGAGAATGATCGTGTCGATCAGGGTGCGAATGAGGTCGAATAAGACGGTCGGAGAATAATGAATGCGCCGATCCGGAAGAGAATAAACGGTAGGTGCTCTGTTTGCATCGGGCTGCGAGGCCAATTTCTATTATCTGCTCTACCCCGATAGCGGGCTTTTATCAGGTGGTTTGCAGTGTTCGGCTTTTGACCCTGAACGGACATTTAGTGGTTTCTTCGGTACAAGGTTGGCCATTTCTTAACCCTTTCCACAGCATCAGCGAGATTGTTGAATACACGATGATTCAGACATCTATTGACGCCAACAATCTCGCCGAAGTTGTTGATATCCATGCCCTGTTTCCACCTGTCAACGTGCGCGACCTTTATCTTGTTTTAAATACCTTGGTCATGAATTCCACCGCTTGGAACATCTCCGCGGTCGATAGCTGATTCGGGAAGTCCTCTTCAACGATAATCTTCTGGTACTCGAGTTCTACGACGCCATCCTCAGGGGTGTGCATCGGTCAACGAGGGTGAATGCATCCGTGATGCCGAACGCCTGGGGGGCGGCAGTCTCGCCCAGATCTCTCCCGCAAAGACGATCCCCGACCAGATATTCCTTGCCCATATGCCGCTGGCACCAGGAAAGGACCCGGTCATGCATAGGCGTCTTGACACCAACGATTTCGGCAACGCCTTTCACAATGGCCATGCCGTGGGGGACGTCCTCAAAGAAAAACCGACCCTCGAAATCAGGTAGCAGGCCGTCGGGGCCGGAGCGCATGGGTGTCCGGATTCCGCGATACGCCCTGTTTGTGGCGATGGCGCTTCGAAGCGTGGATGGGTCGTCGATCTGGTCTTCGTAGCCGAGGCGAATGCCGAGATGAAGAGAAACCGTGGCGCTCATCCAGTAGTCCGGGACCTGTGCGTGGATACCCGCAGCTGCCGCAACCAGTTCATCGTTCATGGCCTGGAGTATTTCCACCCCTTCCTGGGAAAGTCCCTCGTAAAACAACGGCGCTTCGGAAAACGGGCCTCCGGCCCAGTCCTTGAACTGGGCATACATGATGCCGGGATGGAGGATCTGGTTCCCCGGAGCCAGGGTGAGGTTCAGGAAATTGCCCATGTCTATTACCGGCATTTCCAGGAGGCAGCTCATGACGTCCGTTGCAAACGTCGAGTCCGACGCGCGTAGCGGCAGTTGCGCGTTGATTTTCTTGGTGCCGATTACCTGAACGGCCGCGCCGAGTTGCTGAAGTTTGCACATCCAGGGAATGCCGCCGATCCCGAATACGCCTATCTGTTTGCCCGTTTCGTTCAGGACCGTTTGGGCTTTCCAGTTGAAGCCGCCCCACGAAGGCGCGCACGTCAGGTAATCGCCGTCCTTCATCCATGGAACGACTTTTTGCAGCAAGGGCAGGTGGCAATGCGACGGCACGCACAGGATGACCAGATCGGCGTCCTTGATGGCAATCTCGGGTTGATGCGTGACGATTTCAGGGCGACCGATGATGTCCCCTTCGTCACGGTGGACCCGTATCCCGCCTTCAGCCTCCAACCCCTGCCTGATTTCGCCTGCCCGGTCTTCGCTGGAAACCAGTACGTGGACACGGACATCGGAGCGCGCCGACAGCAGACCGGCGTACACGTGACCCAGATTACCCATGCCGCAAACGGCTATCGTCGCTTTCGCCGATCCGTTTTGAAACCATTTCGGGGCGATGTCCCGAAGCGAACCCGTCGGGTCCAATGACACAATATTCGCTGGTTTGACCCCGAAGCGCAGGCATAGACCCTCGATAATGCGAACTGGGGGCAAAACGCGGTCGTCGGTCTTGAGCGTTCTTGCCTGATCAAGGGGGAGGCCGGCCACCCAGGAAAACAACCGGGACGGCACCATCCTCAGGATGGAAGGCACACCGGAACGAACCATTTTGCTGCGTTGCGGATTTTCGTTGCGGTCTGACTCGCTCATAAATCATCGCCTCTCGTCGAAGGAAGTCTGAAAAGCCGCAGAATCCTGATCAACGGTCGCGCCCAAACACCGGTTTGAGATCCGGATTGCCCACAAGCCAGCGGGCGAACACGAAGACCAGATACATGGCAATCGCCTGAATCACATGATAGACCGAATTATAGGTGAAGTAGTCCGGGTGCAGGCCAAGCTTCGCTTGCTGCGCGGCGGCGCCAATGAAAATCAACAGAACTCCGGCAACACCGACCCAGGCCGCTCGCGCCCGATAGCGGATTCCGAAAAGACCAAAGACGCTTAAGGCGAATATGGCGGACGGCAGATAGTTGACGATGGCGACGAGAAAGCTCTTCGAATAGAACAGCAGGCAGACCACATAGAGTACGAACTCGATGCTGGCGACAGCGGTCGCGATCCGGCTCACGCGCCGCCCGAAAAGGATCACCGCACCAAATATCCATGCAGCAAGGGACGTTAGTCCAAGCGCGACCATGGAAGCGACGTCGAGCATCTGGTTGGCCGAACTTGCCCGATCGGGAAAAAATCCGTGTCGCGTTCCACCCAAAAATGCCGCCGCGCCCGCCATGAAGAAGAATACGGCGAACCAGATACGTAAGAACCGTTGGTCCGGCATTGCAGATAACAACAGATACGCAAAAAAAACGCACTCGACGGTTACGATGTAATCGGTCAGCGTGACATCGGGTTCAAACATAATCAAAGCCTCCCCCCCCCTCTCAACTCACGGAGTAACTATGACTCCGGGATGCGCGACTCCGTCATTGCGGAAAGGGTCAATCTTCCCGGACTTTTCTCTCGAAGCGCGCGGTAGCGGCAACTCCCCCTAGCAAGGGTCTTTATACCACACGCGACATACGCGGTCGTCAAGTTCCTTGCGCAACCAAGTTTCCCCCATAGGGAACGACGTGGTAACATCCTTTCGTTAGAGAGGGGGGGCGATGAAATGAAGACACGCTCGCGGCTGTCTGCTGTTCTAACCGCCATCGGCACGGCGGCGGCCCTGATGGGTGGCGGTGTGCCGGACGCGGGCGCGGCAGACGAACCCGGAGCTACGCCGGAGATTTTGCCGGTCGAAACACTTGTTCTGCGGGCATCGAACACCTTCGAGGTAACGGAAGGATTTGCGGGCCGCGTCGTTGCCAGCCGCCAAAGCGATCTGGGGTTTGAGCGAAGCGGCACGGTGACCGGCATTCAGGCCGACGAGGGGGATCGGGTCAATAAGGGTGCGGTGCTGGCGAACCTCGACACCTCAATTCTGAAGGCCCGGCGGCACGAACTAAATGCGCAATTGGCGCAGACACGGGCGACCTATCAGGAAATCGAGGCCCGCCTCGACTATGCACGCGCCACCGTCAAACGTCGCGATGGCTTGATGCGCAACGCCCACGTATCACGCCAAAGCTATGACGAGGCCCGGTTCGACGAGCGGGCGTTGACGGCCAAACTAAAGGCAAACGAAGCGACGGTCGCCGCCGTGCGGGCCGAAATCAACGCCCTGGCGGTACAACTGGATCGATCCCGCATCGTCGCACCATTCAAAGGCACCGTTGTCGCCCGCCATGCCGACGAGGGAACGGCAGTCAACGCCGGGACGCCGCTTCTGCGTTTGATCGAGGACGACGCCCTGGAGGTCCGTATCGGTGTCTCGGGAGCCGTGGCCGAAACCCTGGAGCCGGGGCAGGTATACGACATCCGTATCGGTGAGAGGGCCTATCCGGCGGTCCTGCGGGTCGTGCTTCCGACCGTGGAGCCCGAAACCAGAACCGTTCCCGTCGTTCTGCTGCTGGGTGACTTCAACACGTCAAAACCCCGGTCTGGACAGCTGGCCACCCTTGAAATCCGCCGTCAAATTGCCGAGCGTGGTTTCTGGCTGCCGGTATCGGCGTTGACCGGCGGTCGCCGCGGCCTGTGGAGCGTGTATGTCGTTACGCCCACCGATAACGCCGACGGGACACTGCGGGTTGAACGGCGCGACGTTCAGATTATCCATGGTGAATCGGAAAGGGTTTTCGTTCGTGGCACCCTGCGCGACGGCGAACGGGCCGTCGCCACCGGAATGCACCGGTTGGTACCGGGGCAGACGGTACGGTTGGCGGGGTCTAAACAGTGATATTGTCGACCCTGCTGTTCCGCCACCCCCGTCTGACTCTTCTTTTCATCGGCTTTATCGTGATCGCCGGGCTGGGGGCGCTGTCGGCGATTTCGCGGCAGGAAGACCCGGCGCTGACCGAGCGTTGGGGAAATGTCGTCACCTACCTGCCCGGCGCTTCGGCAGGACGAGTGGAAGCCCTTGTCACCGAAAAGATCGAAAACGCGCTTCAGGAAATCGAGGAAATCAAACGCATATCGTCACGCTCGCAAGCGGGATGGTCGGTCGTCAGCATGCAGTTAGAAGACGACATCATGGCGGTCGATGGCGTTTGGGCCCGTGTCCGCGACAAGGTATCGGAGGTCGAGCCCCAGCTTCCGCCCACGGCAACGGTCCCCGAATTCGATCGTCCGACGGTCGCCGCATTCACTCTGCTGGTGGGGTTCACCTGGACCCTGGATGATCAACCACAACTCGACCTGTTGAACCGGATGGCCGAGAACCTTCGCCAACGTCTGATCCGGCTATCGGGCACCAAGGAAGTCAAACTGTTCGGCGAGCCCGAAGAGGAAGTTCAGGTCGTCATCGAACCCGATGTTCTGGCGTCGGCGGGGCTGACCGTCGCCGCCGTTTCCGAGGCAATACACCGGGCCGATTCGAAGAACGCTGCAGGGCGCATCGACAGCGAGCGCAACAGCGTCGTCGTCGAGGTCAGGGGTGCGATCGGATCCGTCGACCGCATCCGTTCCATCCCGTTGCGGCATGGAAAAGGGGGGCAGTTGTTGCGAGTGGGTGACGTGGCATCGGTCATCAAGGCACCGCGATCCCCGCCCAGGACATTGACCTTGGTCGATGGCGAACCCGGCATCATCGTCGGCATCAAAATCGAGAACAACCGGCGGGTCGATAAATGGGCGGCGTGGGTGCGCGACGTCGTCGCCGAATTCAGGGCCGATCTGCCGTCCGGGGTCAAGGCCGACATCATTTTCGACCAGAGCATTCACACTGAGGAACGACTGGGCAGCCTGGTGGAGAACCTTCTTATCGGCGCCGGGTTGGTTTTTCTGGTCCTGCTTGTGATGATGGGCTGGCGCTCTGCCGTTCTGGTCGCCTCGGCGCTGCCACTGACGCTGTTGATGGTCATGGTCGTATTGAACGCCATGGGAGTTCCGCTGCAACAGATTTCGCTGACCGGTCTGATCATCGCCATTGGACTGCTGATCGACAACGCGATTGTCGTTATCGACGAATACAACAAGGACCGGCGGCGCGGTCTTTCGCCGTCCGACGCCATCGCATCGACCGTTGGACATCTGTTCCGCCCGTTGCTGGCCTCGACACTGACCACGACGTTTACCTTCCTTCCCCTGGTCCTTATGCCCGGCAATGCGGGCGAATTCGTCAGCACCCTGGGTATTTCGGTCATTCTGGCCATCAATTTCTCGCTGGTCCTGTCGCTGACCATCGTGCCTACCGTCGCCGGATATTTCGACCGTGGACAAAGCGCCGAACCACGCAGCGGGGTTTTGGCGGTCGGGATTGGCAGCGGTTGGGTGGTCGGTGCCTATCGTGGATTGCTGAGAACCGTTGTGCGGCGACCGTTGTTGGGTATCTTCATCGCACTGATCCTGCCGCTGAGCGGTTTCGGCGTTGCCAGCCAACTGGTCGAACAGTTTTTTCCGCCAGTGAACCGCAATCAGTTCCAAGTTCAGATCAAACTGCCGCCCCAGTCGTCGCTGGCCGAAACCCGCGCCAATGTGGCGCGCGCCCGCGAATTGATCCACGCCCATCCGCAAGTTACACGCAGCCACTGGTTCATCGGCGAGAAACCGCCCCGGGTCTATTACAACATCACCATTTCCGAGGATGCCTCACCTGATTTCGCCTTTGGCTTTATCGACACGACCTCGCCCGACGAGACCTTTGCGATGCTGGCGGAGCTCCAACATGAATTGATTTCTGCGTTCCCGAATGCCACGGTTCTGGCCTTGCCCTTCGAGCAAGGACCGCCGGTCGAAGCGCCCATCGAATTGCGGGTCTACGGACCCGATCTCGACACGCTTAGACGTTTGGGCGAGGAAATCCGCCTGGTGCTCACGCAAACCCGGCAGGTTACTTATGCCGAAGCATCCATATCCGGTGCCCGTCCAACGCTGGCGCTCTATCCGGACGAGGATCAGGCTCGGTTCGGCGGGCTCGATCCAACAGGCGTCGCGGCGCGGCTGGATGCCGGTCTGAGCGGCGTCACCGGGGGAACCATCCTTGAAGGAACCAAGGAATTACCGATCCGTGTCCGCCTGTCTCCCGCAGATCGAACCGAGATTGCCGGGCTGATTGATCACCGATTGCTTTCCGCATCCGGGAATGACGGCATCCCCGACCACGCCATACCGGGCGTCCCACTGAAGAATTTGGTGCGTGCCGAGTTGGTGCCCGACGTTAGCCTCATTACCCGGCGTCACGGCGAACGGGTCAATACCGTGTCGGCCTTCGTGCGTCCGTTTTCGTTGCCGGGCAAGGCCCTGGCTGATTTCAGAGCACGATTGGCGGCGAGTGGTTTTACGGTTCCCAACGGGTATCGTCTGGAATACGGCGGCGAAAGCGAAGGCAGCGGTGAGGCCCGCGCCGCCCTGATCAGTGTGCTCGCGCCGTTGCTGATTTTGATGATCGCGACCGTTGTTCTGGCGTTTGACTCGTTCCGAATGGCGGCGATCATCGGTATGGTGGCTGTGTTCAGCGTCGGCGGTGCCCTGTTGACCCTGTGGCTGTTTGGCTTCCCGATGGGCTTCATGGCCGTGATCGGGACCATGGGGCTGATCGGTTTGGCCATCAACGATAGTATTGTCGTGTTGTCGTTGCTGCATACCGACGAACGGTGCCGGGCTGCGGATGCCGACGCGATTTGCGATACGGTTGTCGAGGCGACCCGCCACATCATCTCGACCACACTGACCACCATTGGCGGGTTTTTGCCGCTTATTATCTGGGGTGGAATTTTCTGGCCGCCCCTGGCCATCGCGGTTGCCGGCGGCATGGTGGGGGCGACCCTGCTGGCCCTGTTTTTCGTGCCGCCCATGTTCACCATTTTCGTTCGCCGCGCTGCAAGGCGGGCAGCGAAACAGACGATGGAAATTGGTTGATTTGCTCGATTAGGGAAGACGTAATGAACGAAAATGTGACCAACGCCATAGCCGATCCGGCATATAGGGCCGAAATTCGCGCCCTTATTGCAAACAATCCTCTATTTGAGCGATTCACGCCAATCCATTTGGACCAACTCGTATCCATCGTCGGCGATCCGGTCTCTGTCGCTGATGGCGAGATTGTCATGCGCGAGGGGGATTACCCGCCTGACAACGTCTACATCCTACGCAAGGGTTCGGTGAAAATTCTGAAAAACGAACCGGATTCCGACGTCCAGTATCAGATCGCCGTACTGAACCCCGGGGACACGATCGGCGAGGTCGCCCTGCTTGACGACGGCCCGCGATCAGCGACCGTGGTGGCTCTTGAAGATACTTCGCTTTTGGTCATTCCCATCGACAAGTTATCGGCCATGGCCAGCGCCGACGATTCCGTCGATTCCCGTATGAAAATCAACCTCGCCTACGAGTTGGGACAGCGCTTGCGCACCACCAACGAGTCAACGGTCCGCAACTTGCGCGAAAAACTGGCCGAAGCCGAGACCCGGGCCGAAATGGGCAAGTTCATCAGCAACGTGCTGATCGGCACCTGTGTGTATATGTTCGCCCTGGGTGTTTTGTCCGTCATGGCTAAAGAAGCCATCGACACGACGATGATTTCGGTGCCGATTCTTTTCGGGTTTGCAATCGGCCTGTTCGTTCTCATCAAAAATAGCGCCTACCCCTTCAGCGCCTACGGCATCACCACCGAGAATTGGCGCTATGCGATCAAGGATTCCCTGCTGTGGACGATGGGAATGCTGGTGTTGGTTGTCGGCGTCAAGGCCGTCATGGTCTACACCGTGCCCGCATTCAAGGGCTTGCCGGTCTTCGATTTTTATCAGTCGAAAAACACGACCCTGGGCATGGCGTTACTGGCGGCAGGTCTTTACGCCTTATTCGTTCCCATTCAGGAAGGCGTTGCGCGGTGCGGATTGCAAAGCTCTTTCCAAATGTTCCTGACCGGGAAATACCGCGTCCTGGTCTCGATCCTGATTTCAAACCTGTTGTTCAGCGCCACCCATCTGCATGTTTCGATCAAGTTGGCGCTGCTGGTGTTTCCGGTCGGTGTGTTCTGGGGCTGGCTGTATTACCGGCACAACACGGTCATCGGGATCATTGTCTCGCACATCATTGTCGGGCTGTTCGCCCTGTTTGCCGTCGGCTTTACGTCCCTTTAGAATATGGCCCATCCTCGCACCACGACCGCATCAACCCGGTTAACCCTTGGCGGGTTGATCGTCATCGGCCCCTTGTCGCTGGCGATCTTCATTCCAACCCTGCCCGCCGTACAGGCCGAGTTCGCCGCCGATATCCAGGTCGTGCAACTGACCCTCAGCCTGCCGTTTCTGGCCGTGGTGCTGGTGCCGCTGTTGGCGGGCGCGACATCGGATCGTATCGGTCGGCGACCGGTTTTGCTGGCGAGCCTCGCCATTCTGCTGGTCAGTAGCCTGATGTGTTTCATGGCCCCGGATATCTGGACGCTCGTTATCGGTCGGGCGCTGGTTGGTGTGGCGGGGTCATGCTGCATGATCGTCGGGCGCGCCGTCGTCACCGATCTATACAGCAAGGACGACTTGGCCCGCGCCATGGCCCATTACACGGTGGCGCCGGTCGTTGCCCTTATGGTCGCACCCACCATCGGCGGCTTCCTGACCGATGGTTTCGGTTGGCGATCCGTATTCGTCGTTCTATCCGTGGCAACGGGCGTCGTGGTGGCCATGACATGGCGCCTGATGCGCGAAACGGGTGCCGCCGCGACCGCAAAGAAATCCAGGACGAAGACCGATTTTGCGCCGCTTTTGCGTTCGGTGGAAATGTGGGGGTTCACGTTTTTCAGCGCTTTTCACTTTGCCGTTACCGTCGGGTTCATCGCAGCTGCGCCCTATCTAATGGTCAACATGATGCAGCGAACAGCCACCGAATACGGTATCGGGCTGGTGTTCGTTATCGGCGGCATGCTGGCGGGAATCGCCGTTGCATCCAGGATTCCGTCGCGCATTGGAATTGCAACGGTGGTGCTCGGCGGCGCCATGTTTGCGCTGCTCGCGGGTTTGACGCTCCCCTTGGCGCTGGCATTCGGGCTTTTGACGCCGTTTAAATTGTTCGTACCGACGGCGTTCGTGGCGTTCGGAATTGGCGTCGCCATGCCTGCGGGACAAGCGGGGATTGTCGGGGCGTTTCCACCCCTGGCCGGTACGGCGTCCGGCATTTCGGGATTTCTGCAAATGCTGTTCGCTGCAATCTTTGCCCATGTGGTCGCCTTTCCGTGGGATCATCCGGATCGGGCGCTGGCAATGGTCGCGGTCGGCGGACTGGGGCTGTCGGTTATCTTTGCTTTGGTGCCCTTGGCGGTGGCCCGGCGTCGGGTGGGGGAACCTTCGTGACGCACCCGCCCAAACCCACCGGAGACGCGGTGCACCTATGGACTTTTGACGTTGACGCCCTTGCGGTGCGGGTCGACGAATTTGCGTCCATCCTTTCGGCATCGGAACGGTCACGCGCTCAGACTTTCCTTGACGCCGTCGTTCGCGACCGGTTTATCATGCGGCGCGGCCTTCTGCGCCGAACATTGGGCGGATATTTGGGGCGCGACCCGGCCTGGCTGGTTTTTAATGACGGCCCCGACGGCAAGCCCGCGCTCAGCGGGGCCGACGACATTTCGTTCAATCTCTCGGCCAGCGAAAACGCGCTGGTGATCGCCATCGACGATGGTCGGGAGGTCGGTGTGGATATCGAGCGCCGCCGCGCGATCAATGATATGGGCGGTATGGCCGAACGTTTCCTGTCACCGTTCGAGGCGGCCTATCTGGACGGGTTGGAACCGGACATTCGGACCGATGCGTTCTGGACCGTGTGGACCTGCAACGAAGCGGTGGTGAAGGCGTTGGGCCTGGGCTTGCGCGCCGGGCTGCGAAATTTCACCGTCGATTGCTCAGAAATCGCCACCCCGCGTGTGATCGGCGTGCCGGGAATGCATCTTCAGGCGTGGCGTTCAGACGGCGGTTTTCAGGCCGCGCTGGCGACGCCGTTCGTCGCCGCACCGGTTTTTATGACCTGACCCAATTGTCAAATTGCCGCGACCAGTCGTCCTCGGGCGCGTCGCCGTCGGGTTTGTCCATCAGGTGCAGGACGACGGCTTGAGGCATGCCGATGTTCCGTTCTTTCATCAGCCGCTCGATCTCTTCGGAAAATACCGGATCGGGCGGACTTGGATTCTCCTCCATCAAATCCGGCCCAAGGCCGTTCAGGTCGTCCAGAATCCGCCGTTGCCGACCGTCGAGTGGCAAGGCCGCCATTTCTTCTGGCGAGATGGGATTGCCGAAGATGATGTCCTGAGTGCCGTAACCAACGGGGAATTCCAAACGCTCGCCCTTTTTTCGACCGAGAATCGGCAGTCCACCCATGAAGCGCACGGGAACGATGGTCAGGCCGAGATCGGTGAAAACCCCGCTTACACGTTCTACCGGACGCCGGCAATGCACAGACCGGGTTCCCTCGGCGTGGATCATGACCGACGCGCCGTTGTCTAGGGATTCGCTCTTCAGGTCATCCAGCATCGGCAACATGCTGGATGGATCGCTCCGATCGAAATAGGCGATCAGGCGCGGCAAGGCGACACCTGGATGGTCTCCGATCAAGGCTATCAGGCGACCGAGCCAGGATTCTCGATGCTCGTCCTTGGCGATGGCCACGACCGGTCGGCCGCCCAATGCCGTCGCGACAATGCAGAACAACAGCGATTCAATGGCGGTTTGATGGTTGCAGACGTACAGGACCGGTTTGCCGACGACCGCTTGGAACGCGTCGGGGTCGTTCAGGACCACTCGCCGCACGAAGCGTTCAATCAGGGGCAACAGGATGTCCTCGCCGCGCCACGATCCACATTTCAAACGTTCGCGCCACGATTTGCGAACCAGGGTGATGTCCAGCACCGGCGGCCCTGCATCTGTGACCCGGACAAATTCGGACGTTTCGTCAACGGTGACCGGGAACCGGGTCAGTGAAAGGTGCGCGATCCGCCCCGTATCTCCATCGACCGTTACCTGGCCGGGATGAACGGATTGGGCGCGGGCGACGTGTTCACGTATGGCAATGCTGCGCGGCGTTGCATCGCCATATACGTGCTCCAGGGTTCCCGGCAGCCACGCCGAGGTGCGGACATCCGCCACACGCAAATGCGTCGCCGCACCGTCGGACGACGACAAAGCAATGCCTGGTACAAACTCCCGCTCCTTGAAAAATCGACGACGATCCATTGGTTGGACTTGGCCAAGCGGTCCCTTGGGAAGCAGGGCCTCGACAAAGATCATGTCGGCCCAGACTTTGCCATCGGCAAGGACTTGCGCGTGCAGGGCCGGGGTTCGGGCGTCGTCATTGCGCTGTTCGGGCCGGACCTCGGCCCGTAACCGCCCGGTTCTCGGTGTCGGGCCGTGTAAGGACAATCGCTCAATGCGGTGCGGATACCCGATGTGATCAGGCGAAGCCGCCGGGAACCAGAAATCCAGTCCGTCCTGGGGCACGGCGTGAAACAGTCCGTCCAGCAAAGCGGGATGGATCCGGCCATTGGGCACCGTATTTTCGTCGGCATCAAGAACAAAGGTTGCGCCGTCCGTGTTTCGCAACAATTCCGACACTACATGGAAGGACGGCCCGTGGAACATGGCGCCGGTTGCGTAGGGATCGTCAACCGCATCCGGGGCATCAAGTGGCGCAAGGGGGGCGGGAGGCGACGGGTAGATGTCGGCCATGATCACGGTTCCACGCAGGACAGGCCCCCGATCATCCGACAGCACGACCAACCACCGATCTGCACCGGACTGCGAAATTTCGGGCCGCAGTCGGCTGGGCGGCACGATCCATCGTATGGCCGTCACGTCGACAACGCCGGTCACGTGCGCGTTCGGCTGATGTTCGGCGACGGCTGCGGCCATGATGTCGATTGCCGCCATCATCGGCAGGGTCGGGATGGTATGGGTCGGGCAGTGGTCTGTTAGCCACGGCATGCGTTCGATGTCGACATCGATATGCGCAGGGGATTTTCCAGGGACCACGCGCATGCCCAACTCGCCGACTTCGTAGATACGGGTGCCGTCGGCCCATACGTTGCCGTTGGCCATGGCCAGAACGCTGCCTTCCTCGCGCTCGATGCGGGTAATTTCCAGTTCGGTGATCACTTCGCCCACGGTTGGAAGAACCTGCCCGCGATAGCGCCACCATGCGGCGATGCCCAGGGCCGCAGGCTCGAAGCGGGGGTTGGGAATGCCCCGGTCCAGATTTGTTTCGATCATGAAGCATTGCAGCAATTGCAACAGCGCCTCGATGCCAAGAGATCCGGCCTGCACCGGGTCCTGGAAGAAATGGGCCTTGAAATACCACGCGTTGGGATCGACGGTCTGTTGACCGCGAATGCGTCCGAGCCCTGCCGCTCCGGCATCCGGCCACAGCCCCGTCACTTTGTCGATCATGCGAAGGTTGTCGGCGGAGATCCGGGGCCAAACCATTTTCACGGCCCGCTCCGACGGTTTGGTCAGCCACGCCCGCCTCGTATCGTCCGCTGAAAGGCCCGCCTGATCGCGCAAGGCCGCCGTCTTGAAAAACCCGAACGAGGTTTTCAGGCGCATGACGGGCATATCGCCGACGAAACTCTCGACGTCATAGAACACGAGAGACATATCCCCGGCCCGCGCCGAGCGTGTTGCGGTCACCTCGACCCGCAGCGTCCCTGAATCCGGTTCGACGACGGAGAGGAGTTCGGCGTCGTCACCGTCGAGATTGCGAAAACACATGTCTTCGTCGCCCTCAACGGCAAACCCCATGTACGAGCCGAGCCAACCGCACGGCTGCAACAGAGCTTCCAGCAAGACGCAATAGGGCATGACGCCGGAAGGGTTGTCTTGGAAATACCAGGCATCAGGTTCTACATCGAATTCGGCAACCAGCCGCGCGCCTTCCGTCGCTTGGCCCGCCGGGCAATCGACATCGGCAATGCGCGAAACACACAGATAGGGCGGCCCCGGAAGGCGCGGGACTTTTCGTCCGCCGTCGAACGGTGCGTACATGGTCCCGAAGGCCTGCGACGGCGACCCCCATGCGCAGGCCAGAACGGCGGCGTAGTCGCCACGCACGTCCCCTGCCGTTCCGACGATACGCGGTGTAACTCCGGCGGGGATTACGCTCGGGCGGGAGCTAAGCGGCCAATCGGGAACCAGTGACAGGGCGAAATTTCGGCAGAAGAATACCTTCAAGCCGTCGGATGTGCACAGCAAGGCCCCGCGCAACACTGGCTGGCGGTCGTTCACGACCTCTTCGACGAAGACCTCGTAAACCAGGTGATGGGGGCGGTCGGGGATTACTTGCCCGCGACAGACGAATTTGGAGGTTTCGCCGGGCGTCGGTTCAAACCGCCATCCGTCACGATTGAGGGTCAGGCCCAGCGCTGCCATGTGCAGGCTCGCGGCCTGAACCGCCGCCTCGGCCATCAGGGTTCCGGGCATGCAGGGGTCGTTCTTGAAGTGGCCGTCATAGAACCAGCAATCTGCCGGAACCTGCGTTTCGGCCCGCAGATATCCACGTTTCCACGGGCCGCCGCGCGGATCAAATTCGGTCACTTCGTCGATCAGGCGCATGCGGCCTTGGGGGATCGTCGGGGTGCTCTGGTGCGCGGCCGCCATCTCAAACCCAGGGCCGAAACAGGCGAAGGCGTCGCCACGCGCGAAGGCATCGACCCGTTCGCGGCTGAAGCGCCGTTCCTGGCTGACCTGCTCGGGAATGTCCAGGCGCGCTTCGGTACGTGGCGCATCGTCCGCCGCGTCCCATAGCACACCGCCGGAATTGGCGAGTTCATCCTCGGTGAAGAATCCGGCCTGACCGTTGCGCACGGACATCCGGATTTCGTTGCCGATCCGGCAATCGTAGTGAAAGAAGAACAGGCGTACATCGCCCTGATTGGCATGGCTGTCGACATGAATATCGTAACGCAGCGTGTCGCCGGGCCTGGGCAGACCGCCGTGGAAGGTAAGCTCGCAGCCCAACAGTCGATAGGCCCGCTCGCCCTTGTTCAGGAAATCCACGCCGAGCCACGAAATCAGCAACAAATCGGCTTGTCCGGACTCGATCATCAGACCGGGCGGCATAACGCCATTATGCAAATACCACGCGTCCTTGCCGACATCGGTCTCGGTCACGATGGTTCCCAGACCCATGGACCCGGCCTCGCCCTCAAGGGCCGTCACCCGGTCGGCCAGCAGCAGGGGCGGTTGCGGCATTCGGACCTGCTTGGCGTAAATGTCCTGCTGCTCGAACAGGGGTCCGAAGATCGCGGATATCCGCCCCGAGGCCAACGCTTCCAAAGCATCGCGATCGAACACGACGTCTGTTGGTGCCGGAGCCGGGGAAGGCGGCGAACCCGCCGTTGCGTGCATCAGCGCCAGGAACTGCTGGTGAATTTCAGCCTGCTCGGTCATGAACGCGCCGTGCATCTCGGCCACCCGCTCCAGGAACTGGCGCGTCGTTGCCGTATTGACAGCGGGACCCGGTGCTGAAGCGGAACGGAACCCGGGTGGTGGCGTCATCACCATCACCCCGGTTCCCGGTTCCCACGGCGCCACCGGCGGCATGTCTCCGACAGGCGGCAAGGGCGGTGGCGGTTCCATGGCAGCGTTTCCGGCCACGGGCGGGAAGCGAACCGGTTGGCGATGGGCGGGCAGGGCCAGGGTTGGACCGGACGCTGACGGCGTATCCGGTGGGCGCGCCGCGTCCAGACGGTCGCGGAAGGCTTCGGCATCCATGGCGACACCGGCGACGAACAACTGGGCGATGGTTTCAACCAGGGGCTCCAGCCCTGATCCGCGCGCCCGATCCAGCGCCAGCGCCAGATGCTCGCGCTCACCCAGGATGTCCGCGATTGATGTCGTCAATGTGCCGCGCGGGCCGTGCTCGATGAAGATGCGCACACCATCGCGCCACGCGGCCTCGACGGTGCGGGGGAAATCGACGGTGTTCAGCGCCTGGCCCGTCAGCATTGCGGCGACCGAATCGCTGTCCGGGACGTAGGCCTCGCCTGTCGCATTGGCATAGAAGCGCACACCCGGCACGGTGTGGGTTTTGCGCGAATGAATACGACGCCAGGTCTCGGCGAAGGGTTCCATCTCGGGGCAATGAACAACCATGTCATGGCCCAGCGGCAGACAGCGTTCCGCGCCGATACCCTCGACAATCCGCCGGCAGGCACTGGCCTCGCCACCGATTACGACATCGGCGTCGGTGTTGATGATCGTGATGCGCACGTGTTCTTCCGCCGCCACGGCTTGCTGTACCGCGTCGAATGGTGCAAGGACGCGCCAATTGCGCCATTCCGCCTCGCCCGACAACGACCACGTTTTGCAAGCCCCCGTCAGTTCACGCTCATACATTCCCGACGCGCTGATGTCGGCAAAAAGCGCCTCGGCGTCGCGCCATGCACCCAAAGCGACGATGCCGTTGGTCTCGCCCGACGACAGGCCCAGGACCGCATCGGGGTGGATACCTAACAGGCTTTGCGTCAATTCGGCGTGGATCTGCGACAGAACCGTGCAGCCCTTCAACTGATTGAAGGGCTGCACATGCTCCGGCGGCGGGTCGGCGTAAATCCAAGATGCTGCATCGCTCAAAGGTGGCAGTCGTCCGACCAGAGCGTCGGCAAGTTCTGGCATAGTCAAAAGAAGGTCGTGACCCATCCCCGGATATGCCGCCGCTGCACCGGTAAAAACGAATGCCGTTTCGCCAATTATCGGTGCGTCGCGGACCCAAACGCCGTCGATGGCATCCGATGTCGAGCTCGCGGCGTCAAGCCGCTGTTGCAGGGTTTCGACATCCTGTGCGACGACGGCCATGCGCGTGGGCCCATGCCCTTCGCCTTCGCGAAGGCTGCCCCGGTCGATACCGGAATAGAACCGGATATGGGGGATCGCGACCGGTGCGACGGCCCAGGCTGGCCGGTTCGGGTGATCGCGCAGCAGGACCGTATCGCTTTGGTCGCCAAACGAATGCGCTTCGATCCTGACCCGACGCCCGGCAGGCGATGGCAGCCATGGGGCGGCATTGGTCAGCTCGGTTCGCCCGGCGCAGGCGATTGCGCCGGCTACCAGATGCAGAAGGCCCGAGGCGGCATGAACGTGGCCGAACCGCTGCGTGACGGGGCTGTCGTCGCCCATCTTCACGCATTGCTCCGCCGCGGATGCGTCGTCGTCATCGAGAACCGCGAATATGCGGTCTCTGTCGCGCTCGGCGTCGTCCAGACGCTTGAGCACCAGCGCGACTGCCGCATCCCCCGGTTCGGCGGCTGTGATCATCGATGCCGCCGCCTCATGGACCGACGAACAACACAAATCGACGGCGCCGATCAACGCCATGTCGATCTCGTCTTCGCGCAAGGCGCGGACGGCGGTGCGAAAGGCGATCAGGCCCGACATTTCCTCGCCCGACACCGTGTATCCGAACCCGTTCCAGTCAAACTGCCGGTTCAACCGGTTGGCGACAATATTGGGCATGGTGCCGACCACCCGCGCTGCGTCCAGCGGTTCCACGATCGTTTCGCGTGCCGCGTCGACCCACTGGGCATCGGTCGCAAACCCGGCGGCGCGCCATTTTTCCGCCCATTCGACCAGCCGACTGCGCAAGCCGTGGCGGGAAATTTCGGGATCGCAGCCCATGCCGACAATGGTTCCCCATCGTTCGTCGGTCTGTGTTTCAATCCCGGAAACCGCCTCCAGAGCAGCCGCCAGCATCATGGTTTGCTGGGGCAGCGCTTTTTG
Organism: Rhodospirillales bacterium; assembly: GCA_018648445.1. The sequence goes on from JABGRG010000021.1 coordinate 17,338, forward strand.
CAGGTCCGCCGGTGGGAAACGGGTTTGGCTTAGGGGTATTTCGACCGTGCTTGCCTGTTTTGCATCGGTATCGGGATCGGCGTCGAGCAAACATCGAACGAACTCCGGCCCGCCCGCGCGATCACCGAATGCCGCGCCGAAGCCGACGATGGCGATGTCGCCATGCGGTGCGGTAGCGGGACGGTGCAGGGGCCCGGAAACGTCGGGCCGGTATTCCTCGACAATCACATGAGCGTTGTTGCCGCCAAACCCGAAACTGCTGAGCCCGGCGCGGCGCGGCGTAGGCGTGTCCCATGGCTCGGCGGCGCGCAGCGGGCGCAATGGCGTCCCTTCCAGGGCGGTGAGAGGGTCGTCCACGTGAAGGGTTGGCGGGCGAATCTCCGTTTCAAGGGCGCCCAGAATTTTCAACAACCCCGCCATTCCGGACGCGGTGATCAGGTGGCCTAAATTGGACTTGTGCGAACCAATGGGCAAATCTTCGATACCGTCGAAGACGCGGCCCATGGCAAGAATTTCCTCGGCATCGCCGACGACGGTTCCTGTGGCGTGGCATTCCACCAGCGAGATGTCGCGAGGCGACAGCCCGGCGTTTTGGTAGGCGGCCCGCATGGCGCGTTCCTGAGCATTCGCATCGGGCACCAGAAGGCCCCTGCTTCGACCGTCGTTGGACAACCCGATGCCCCGAATAACACCCAAAATTTGCTTGCCCGCCGCGACCGCGTCTGACAGACGCATCAACGCGGCCGCTGCCGCACCCTCGGCAGGCAACAAGCCGTCCGCCTCGCGGTGGAAGGGGCGGCTTTGTCCACTTGGGCTCAAGGCCTGAAGGGCGGTAAATCCGACGTGCAAAAACAAATCGTCGGCACGGTTGACCGCAGCGGCGACCATGACGTCAGCCGTCCGGTCATGCAATCGGTCACACACCGCCTTGAGAGCGTAAAGAGACGACGCGCAGGCGGCATCAAGGCAAAATGCCTCGCCGCCCAAACCGAGAGCCGATGCTGCTAACTGGGCGGGGTGTCCGGACATGAAGCGGTTCACCGATGCGGGTAGGTCGAGCCCGGCCACTTCCAGGGCTCGTCCGTCCAGAAAGTCGATGCCCTGGCTTTCCAACCAGACGGCTTCCGCGTAGCGGTTCAGAGAATGGGACGGATAAGAAAGGTTGCCGGCCACCAGCCCGGTCCGCGCGCGGGTGGAATTTTCGATTCCGGCATCGCGCAAGGCTTCGCCGGTAACGTGCAGCATCCATTGAAACAACGGGTCGAGCCCGGCGATTGTCTCGGCGTCCAAATCGTAACGCTCGGGATCGAAAACCTGTTCAAACCCTGCCACATACCCGCCCCGATCACAGGCTACAGGTTCCTGCGGGTCGCCGAAAACGCGCCCACGGCCCAGGCGCCACAATTCCTCGGGAACCGGACCCGTCAGGTCGAGACCGTCGTGAACCGCATCCCAGAACGCCTGGGGCGTAAGCGCGCCCGGCAGAACGCAAGCGCGACCGACAATGGCGATCGGTTCAAACGGCATGTTCGGTGCCGACCTCGGTGCCCTTTGAACGTGGCGCGCCACCGACCACGACTTCAACCGCGCCCCCGTCGTCGGTCAGTTCGCGCACCAGAAACTTGACGCCGGCGGGTACTGAAATGAGAGGAACGCCGTTCGACCGGAAATGATCCGCCAAACCGGGCGAGACCATGCCACCGTCCCACGGTCCCCAATTGATGGATTTCACCAACGTATCGTCGCCTCGACGGCAGGCCTCGGCCTGGGCGACCTTGTTCAGGACTTCGTTGGCCATGGCGTAATCGTTTTGACCAATGTTGCCGAACCGCGCCGCGACCGACGAGAACAGGCAGAGCACCCGAAGCGGGTCTTCGGCCGTGGCGCTGAGCAGCGCTTGCAAGCCTTGAACCTTGGTTTGGAAGACCGCTTCCATCTGCTCGGGCGTTTTGTCCTCGATCCGTTTGTCGGCAAGTACGCCCGCGGCATGGATCAGCCCGGTGACGGGTCCCCAGTCCCAACGAATATCGGTCAGGGCTGCGCCAACGGCTTCGGCATCGCGGACATCAATCGCTATGTACCGGGCTTCTCCGCCCGCTGCTTCGACCTGTGCCAGGGTTAGCTGAATGGCACGCGACGCCATTACGCGGTCGGTTCGTGCAGAAAGTTCAAGCGGCGTTGGTGTCGCGCCTTCATGGCGGGCGGCGTCCAGAAGCGCACGTTTAAGTCCGGCCTCGTCCTCTATGCCGTGGCAGACATCGGGCTCTTCGATAAGGGCTGAGCGACCCAACAAGGCGAAGCGTCCCCCACCCTGCCGGGCCAATTCCTCAACCACAGCCGCGGTAATTCCGCGCGCGCCACCGGATACGACCGTCACCGATGATCCGTTGAACCGTGATTCACCTTGGTAAACGTCCCTCGTCTCCAGCACGGGTACGCACCGGTTACCGTCAGCGGAGAGGCCGACTTCAAGGTCGTCACCATCGGCGAAGATCTCGTCCACGAGCCTTTGTGCCACCACCGCCGGGTCCACACCGTGTGTATCGATGTCGATGGCCTTTGCCGTTGTAGTGGGGCATTCCAGGGCCACGGTTTTTACCAGTCCCGGCAAGCCCGCAAGCCAGGCGCGTTCCCCGACTGGGCCGCGCAAACCGAAGGTTCCTCCCGTGTCTTGAACGGTGATGAACATTCCTTCTTTTTTGCCGATGGCCTGGGCCGCCAGAAAGGCGTCGCGATGAACGGCTAGCGTCGTGTCCGGGTCGATGCGGGACGCCAGGCCACCAAGATAGACAACCGCATCGGCATCGTTGGGAATCTCGTCGACAATGGCGGCGTTACATCCACGTTCGGTCATGGCGGTGACAAGGGCATCGGCGATGCCTGCTCCATCGGGCGTAATGGCGATGTGTCCCGGCAGAGGCGATCCGTCTGCTCGCGGCTTTGACGGCGCGGTTTCCTGAATTGCCAGAATTCGCCGTGTCAGGGAAGTCAGTGCCTCGCGGGTTGGCAACGGTGTGGGCGTGGGTGCGAGGGCGGGCGCGGGCGCGGGCGCGGCGTCTCCTGGTGCCGTCTGGTAGAGGCGGGCGGTAATATCGGCCAGGGTTTTCAGGCTCGATAGTTCGCCGGGCTCCATCTCGGGAAGGTGCGGGGCCCTTTCGCGCAAGGCCGACAGGATTTCAACCTGCTTGATGGAATCGACACCCAGCCCCGCTTCGAGTTCCATGCCCAGGTCGAGCATATCAATCGGATAGCCGGTCTTCTCGGCGATGATTTCCAGCAGCAGTGCGCCCGCGTCCACGGACGGGGTATCGGCGGGGGCCATGTCAGGGGTTGCCGCTTCGCCCGGAACGGAGCCAAGATGCTCGACGATCTCGCCCAGGGTCTTCAGGCGCGCCAGATCGCCCGGCTCCATTTCCGGTAGGTGCGGGGCGCGTTCGCGCAAGGCCGACAGGATTTCCACCTGCTTGATAGAATCGATGCCAAGTCCGGCCTCCAGTTCCATGCCCATATCCAGCATGTCCTGGGGATAGCCGGTTTTTTCAGCGACGATGTCCAACAGTAACGCCCCGGAATCGACCGTAGCCGGGGTTGCCGGAGCAATTTCCGGAGCGATCTCCGCAACCGGTGGCGCGGTCGGCGTCACGGCCGTTTCCTCAGAAATTGGACGTGGGACGAGTGGCGGGGCCGTCCCGTCGCCGGTCATGTGCGACAGGGTACGTTCCGCCATGTCAAGAAACGCCCGATGAGACTCGGTCATGGCGGTCTGGAACGATTGATGGGTTTCCAGCAAGGTTTTTTGGAAGTCGTTCAAGTCGTCGGCTGGAGGGGGTGTAGCGGATGACGGGGTCGCGGGTTGCATGGGCGCTTCACGCTGCGGGTTGGGCGGGGGCAGGTCGTCTGCCCCGCCATCCGGCGGATACACCTTGCCGAAATTAGCACCGTCGATCGAGACGGCATGAGCGGCGGGCTTGGTTGCAACAGGCATTTCGTCGGCAGGATATTCGGTCCACAACGCCGCATAATCGATGACGATCCCCAGGGCGGACAGACGACCAAGGCAACGCCATATCGACACCACGCCGTTGACGCCCTTACGATCAAGGCTGAGAACCGTGTGATCGCGTTCCCCCAGACAATCGGCTGTCAGGGCGGAAAGAACGCTTCCGGGGCCGACCTCGATGAACGTTCGTACGCCGTCGGCGTACATGGCCTCGATGGTTTCGCGGAAACGCACCGGATTAACGAGTTGGTCGGCCAGGGCGGTGCGAATTGCACCGGCCTGTTTGCCGTATGGTTTCGCCGTCGTATTGGCGTAAATCGGGATCCGGGGTTCGCGCAGCGTTTGCTCCGCGAGAAAGTCGTGGAACGGATCGCGAGCGGCGGCGACGATAGGTGAATGGAATGCGGTCGCCACCGGAATGCGGGTCGTGGCGATCCCTTCGTCCACCAGTTTTGTTTCGGCCTCGACAATTTCGTCAACGGTGCCGGAAAGGACCACCTGGTTGGGGCTGTTGTCATTGGCCAGGGACACGGAAAGACCCCAGCCATCGAGCAAGGCGCCGATCCGATCCCGATCGGCGCGGACGGCCAGCATGGCTCCGCTTGATGCCTGCGCCGCCTCGGTCATGAAAGCCGCCCGCGCCCGCGCCACGCCTGCCAGGGCATCACGATCAATCACACCCGCCGCGACCAGGGCGTTCACTTCGCCGAAGCTGTGCCCGGCAACGCAATCGGGGCGCACACCTGCGGCCTCCATCAATGCCAGATGCGATGCGCCGACAAGTGCGATCGCGGGCTGGGCGTTGGTCATCTCGGTCAGCCGGTCGGACTGGATGCGCGTTTCCTCAGGCGAGAAGGCCGGAATGGGAAACACCACGCGATGCAAGGGCGTACCGTCCTGCGTGGACGTTTTTGCATCGGTGTCCCAAACCGCGCGCGCCGCGTCGAAGGCCATGGCGATGTCACCACCCATGCCAACGTACTGACTGCCCTGCCCGGGGAACAGGAACGCCACCTTGCCCGGAGCGGGCTCGCCAATCATCAGATTCACCCCGTTCGGCTGCGTCACACCGGCTGTGTCGCCGGATTTAAGACGTTCAGCCACGTCGGCGAGCTTGGCCTTCAGATCGGCAGCATCGTCGGCGACCATCGATAGACGACATGTGGCGGCGGGCGAAAATTCTCGCTGGGCGCGACGGGCGGTCTCGGCAAGGGTTTCTCCCGACTCGCCGTGCTCGCGGCAGGACGCGGCCAGGGCCGACGCGTCGTCGGCTGACAGCAGAACCAATTCGGCAGGCATGGCGCGCAGACGCCCTGGTTGGCTGCCGGGCCCGGAATACTCCTCCACCGTCATGTGGAAATTGCTGCCGCCGAACCCGAACGAGCTGACCGATGCCCGGCGCGGCTGGCATCCGTCCGATATCCAGGGACGCGCGCGCGTGTTGATGTAAAACGGGCTTTCGGCCATTGGCGGAAGCTTCGATGACGGCAGTTCAACCTTGATGGTCGGCGGCAGAACCTTGTGATGCAGGCCCATAAGTATCTTGAACAATCCAGCCGCGCCTGCGGCCGATTTGGTATGGCCGATTTGCGATTTGATTGAACCCAGCGCGCACCATTGGCGCTCGCCCTCGGCCTGTTCGCCGAAGACCGCGTTAAGGGCGGTGAATTCTGTTACGTCGCCGGCCTTGGTGGCGGTACCGTGGGCTTCCACCAGTTCAACGGTTTCGGGGCCATAACCGGCGCCCGCGTAGGCGCGGCGCAAGGCCAGTTCCTGTCCTTGCGGACGCGGCGCATAAACGCTGGTCGCCTTGCCGTCGGACGACGAACCAATACCACGGATTACGCCGTAGATGCGATTGCCGTCGCGTTCGGCATCGGCCAGTCGGCGCAGCGCGAACATGCCGATACCCTCGCCCAGGATGGTGCCGTCGGCGGCGTCGGAAAACGGGCGGCAATCGCCGGTGGGTGACAGGGCGGGTGTCTTGCTGAAACACATATACATGAAGATGTTGTTCAGCGCATCGACGCCACCCGAAATCACCATGTCGGCCTGACCTAGGCTCAGTTCGTTGATTCCGGCCTGCAAAGCCGATAGCGATCCGGCGCAGGCCGCGTCGGTGACGTAATTGGTGCCGCCGAGGTCGAGCCGATTGGCTATCCGCCCGGCAACCACATTGCCCAGCAGGCCGGGAAACGAGCTTTCCTCCCACGGCACGAAGGACGCCGATATCCGGTCGCAGATGGACTGAACTTCTTCTTCGGGAAGGCCGCTTTCACGCAAGGCCTTGACCCAGACAGGCCGGTGCAGACGTCCGGATAATTCCATCACCAACTCGGTCGCCGAGGCGACACCGAGAATGACGCTGATGCGTTCCTTGGAAACGGGAGAACCGGACGCGACGGCGTCTGCGAGAACCTGTTTGGCGACGATCAGGGCCAGCAATTGCGCAGTATCGGTGTTCTTCAGGGCATTCGGCGGAATACCGTATTCCAGCGGATCGAACGGCACGGGCGACAAAAAACCGCCGCGATTACCGTAGGTTTTATCCGGTGCACCGGGATCGGGATCATGGAAATCGCTTAACAGCCAGTGGGTCGGCGGAACCTCAGTGATGTGGTCCGTGCCGTCGATGATCGTCTTCCAAAACTCATGAGCGTTGTCTCCGCCGGGGAACAAGGCACCGACACCGACAATCGCAATGGGCTGCTGGTTCTGGTTTCCTGCGTCGGTCACGGTCATTCGGGTTCCTCGATACTGCTTATTCACTCGTTTTCAGGCGGCGGGGGCGAAAATGGAACGCCGCATTCGGCACGGCAACACCCAGGGCGCGGAGTTGCCCGGCCCGGGCGATTGTCGCTGCGCCTTCCAACAGGTTCAGGGCTATCTGAACGACGCAGCGCGCTTCGATGGGTTCCAGAAATGATCCCGCCACCCACGCGTTGAAGGCACCCATGGCCGGGCCGCACCAGATTTGATAATCGGTGCGGCGGTCATCCACACCGTCCATCGCCCACATCACCCCATGGAACAGGTACCAGCGAAACACCAGAGCCATACGGTATTTCGGGTCGGTTTCGGCGCGGGTCACCTGACCCGGATCGCGCTGCAAAAAGAAATCGCGAGTTTCGGTCCAGATTTCGTCCAGGGACGTCTTGAAGACTTCGGCTTCCAGGGTTTTGCGTTCGTCGGTGGGAATTGCTTCTAGGCCATCATAGGATCGGTACAGCTCGAACAGTTTCGCGGCGCGGGCGTGGAAAAAAGTACCGCGTTTCAACACCTGGACCTTGACCCCCAATTCAAACATGTCGGCTGACGGGGTCATGACCATGTCGGCCATATCGGCGCTTGCCAGCATTCGGCGTCCATCCTCGGACAATCCGGATTCGATGGCCGCCTGATTGATCGATCCGGTTAGCGCGTAGGCCGCGCCCATGGCAAAGGCGGCCGATACCGCGCCGGGCGTTCCCAATCCACCGGCAGCGCCGACGCGAATGGACCGTGCATAGCCGTAACGTTGGCACAGGTCGTCGCGCAATGCCGCAATGGTGGGTAATAAAGCCGTCAACGGCCGGTTATCGGTGTGGCCACCGGAATCGGCTTCGGCGGTCACGTCCTCGGCCAACGGCAGGGTACGTGCCATTTCCGCCTCGGCCTCGGTCAACCGGCCCGCCCCGACCAGATCGCGCAGCATCGCCTCAGGCGGCGGCGACATAAACAGGCGCGCCGTTTCCGGTCGTGAAATTTTGGCAAAAAGGTGATTACGGCGCTGGATTGAACCATCCGGCGACCGAGCCAACCCGCTGCAGGCATAGCGCACAACTGCAGGCGTCAATTGCATGAAGGCGGACGCCGAGACACGGGTGAGCCCGGTTCGCAGGAACATCTCGACCAGTTGGTCTTCCATGTCCGGATCATGGATATTATGAATCAGGTTCATGCCCCACGAATTTGAACCATTCCCAACGCCCTTGCGGATGCGGCCAATGGCGTCCTCGATTCGCGGGGGTGACAGTCCGGCGCTGCCAAAAAAAGCCATCAAGCCGCCACGCACGGCGGCAACCACCATTTCGACCGAAGTCAGGCCGCGGGCCATCTCGCCAACCACATAGGGGAACCGGCAGCCATGAGTTTCGCAAAACGCGCGCTCACCCAGCCGTTCGGGATAGAGACCGGGAAGCAGGGCAACGGCGTTCGGCGGGTTGCGATCAAAGGTGATGCCGAAGGACCCGTCGGCTTCGCACTGTACAACGCTCACGTCCTTGCGCACCTGGTTCAGTGCGTCAAGAATTCCATCCGGAGAATCAGAGACCTGTCGGAGCGGGGACGAACCCACCCCAACGCCCGTCGGCGTGACTCCTGCCTTCAACGTGCTTCCCCTCCGTTTTTCCACGCCACCGATTGCTGATGGTCCCTGTAGACCCACAGTCGGCATTGTTTCCCCTCGGAGCGTTCCGCCGTTGAATTCGGCAGTTTTACGTCACCGATGTCATTCTTAGCACTCCAACACCCTCGCTCACAATATTTCCTGATGAAATGTTGTGTCGGATGCGAGAATGTCAATTTCGCGGCGAAGGGATTCGCGCAGATCGCGGACCGATCCGGTGCGGTCGAGGTGATCGGTGATGGGTCGGCCAATGCGCGAAATGACGATGCCCGGCCGAATTTGAAATCTCCCGCCGGGCCAAAAACGCCCGGCGTTGTGCACCATGGGAACCGGGGGCACCTTGGCGGCTTGGGCCAGAAGGATCGCTCCGGCCTGAAATTCACTTATGTCGCTGGGGCTATACCGCGTTCCCTCGGGAAAGACGACAACCGAAACGCCGCGCGCGCGCCACTCTTTTCCGGCGTTTCTAAGGATTCGCAGGGCGCCGCGACGGTCGCGCCTGTCGATCGCGATGGGATGTGTTTTGCCCAGTGCCCACCTTAGCAGCCTTCTCGGCGGTCGGCTTCGAACTCATGGTCTTCCACTTCATCTTCGTTCCCTTCGGTCACTACGATGAACCAGAAACCCTCCGTTACGCAATTATCTCAATTTGTCCCATAGGCGCTGACGTCACACAATCTTGATGTAATCCAATTATCTGGAGGCAAAAAGGATGTCGACGGTGGCGTGATCAAGGCGTTGGTCTCAAGGCCGTGCGGGAATAATGACATGCCTCAACCCTTGCCTTCGGCGTCAAGCAATGCGGCGATCTTGCGTCGGGTGGCTGCAAGATGATCTCTGAGGTTTTGAGCCAACATCCCCGAATCGCGGGATTGCAGAGCCTGGACAATGCCTTCGTGTTCGGCCATTGCGGTGTTCCATGATCCTGCCATCCGGAATGACTGGAAGCGGACGCGATAGAGAATTGAGTTTTGTACAGAATGGATTTGCGTCAGCGGTTCGCAGCGGGCGGCGTCGACAATGGCGCAGTGGATTCCTTGGTTTAGCTTGAAATAGGTCAAGGAATCGCCGCGCGAATATGCCGCTGCCATTTCATGGTTCAACGCAACGATTTCAGCGATCTCCTCGTCTGTCGCCCGCTCGGCCGCCATTTCGCCCGCTGTTGCTTCCAGCGCAGCCAAGAGGCGCAACCGATCATCGATTTCCCCCGGAGTCGGATCGGCAACCCGCGTCCGGCGCGGCGAAGGCATGGTTACCAATCCCTCGGAAACCAAAAGTTTTATGGCCTCGCGCACCGGTGTTCGCGATACCGACAAGTCTTCGGCCAAAGCCCGTTCGCTGATCTTCTGTCCCGGCGCCAGGATATCCTGCGCGATCATGTCGCGAATGCGGGCCGTAACGAAATCGGTCCTGGAACCACTTCGCCTGTGTGTCGGCGAGTCGGCCAACGCGTCCGATTCTGCGCTCCCTTGTTCCATGGTGCCGCCTCTAATTCCTTTTGGACGTCAGTTTGCGCCTCAGGCATCGACATAAGCAAGAAATATCGAACGCAAAACGCCATTTTTTGGTATGCCAAAGATAATTGTCGAAAAACAAATCCCGTATTTCGGCGAAATTTCGTTGACAAATGGTATGCCAAAATGAAATTCTAGAAAAAACAAATTTGAGAAGCATGGGAGAAAAGATCGTGGATAATCCGTATCGATTACGGGAATTGGTGGCGCGCAAGGGCGAGCGTTTGGTTCGTGCCGCCATCATCGGTGCCGGAGAATTCGGCGCATCTTTCGTCTTCCAGGCGCAGTATGTGACGGGCCTCGATATGAGGGCGGTGATCAACCGCACGGTCGAGCGCGGTGTGGAAGCGTTCGAGAACGCGGGCATCGCTTCGGAAGACATTCGGATCTGCGATTCCGCCAAGGCAGTCGCCCAGGCGTTGGATGGCGGCAAGTACGTTGTGGCGTCCGACCTGTCACTTCTTGACGGCCTCGGTTTCGATGTGGTTCTGGAAGGCACGGGACATCCGGAAGTCGGTGCCCGCAACGCGGAAACCGCAATCAGGTGCGGCATGCATCTGATCATGGTTTCAAAGGAGGTCGACTCGGTCGTCGGCGCCGGACTAAGCCACAAGGCGCGAGACGCCGGATTGGTCTACTCCCTGGTCGACGGCGATCAGCCCAGCTTGCTGATCGGTCTGCTTGATTGGGCGCGGGTCATCGGCCTGGACGTGCTGGCCATCGGAAAATCCAGTGAATACGATTTTGTCTTCGATCCCGAGGCGGAGACCGTCACCAGTAACGGCAAAACGGTCCAGACGCCAGGTTTCGGCGCTCTTTGGCAGGTTGGTGATCGATCGGCGATCGAGGTGGCCGAAGCCCGCGCCGAAATTTTGAAGGACCTCCCGCGCCACGCCGTTCCCGATCTATGCGAAATGGCGTCGGTCGCCAACAACACGTCATTCAAGCCGTCGGGAGCCGTGTTCCACGTTCCCATCGCACGTCCCATCGAAATCCCTGACTTGATCCGTCCGAAGGCCCTTGGCGGCCTTCTGGATGAACCGGGCATGATCGACGTGGTAAATTGCCTGCGCTATCCGGACGGCTCCAGCCTGGCCGGGGGCGAGTTCATTATCGTTGCCTGCCACGACCAAAAAAGCTGGGATGTTCTGGCGGCGAAGGGGCATATCGTCTCGCGCGACCGAAAATGCGTCATGCTGACCAATCCGCGCCATCTGCTGGGCGTGGAATCGGCGACGACGGTTTTGTCGGCGGCGCTGTTGGGAATGCCCACCAGTTCGCCGACCCCGGAACCCAAATGCGATCTGGTCGCCCGCGCGACCTGCGATCTTCCCGCCGGAACCGTTTTGACGGCGAGCGGCCATCACCACACGATCGAGGACGTCGCTGCGGAACTTCGAGACGGCGGGGCCATCGGCGAAGACGATCCGGCGCCGTTCTATCTTTTGGCCAACCGCACGTTGGTTTGTGACGTTGCCGCCGGCGCCTTCATCACCAAAAAGGCCATCGGCGATTTGAGCGATTCCGTTCTATGGCGCTTGCGCCGGGAACAGGACGCGCTGTTTTTCTAGGGACGAAACCGAGAAAGGAGAACAGGAACGAGCAAGGTGGCAACCGGTAACGATGAGGTTATCGGAGTATGAATTGGACCATCCGCGAAGGACGCGGTGGGTCCGATAAAAAAGTCAAATCACAACAGGAGCAAAACATATGAAAACGATTCTCGTAGCGGCATCCGCAGTTGCCATGTGCGCAATTGGTTTTTCCGCCCAAGCAGCTGACTATCCGTCCAAAACCATCGAAGTGATCACCCACGCCGGCGCCGGCGGCGGCACCGACGTCACCACCCGCATGATGATGCTGCGGTCCCGTCGCGTTCTCAAGACCGATATGGTTGTCTTGAACAAACGTGGCGGCGCGGGCGTCGTTTCCATGAACTACTTCAAGCCGCTGGAAGCCGACGGCTATACGATTTTGGCGTTTACCAGCGGTCATGCCATTCAGATGGCCATGGGCAAAACGAAGCTGACGCTTGACGAAATCCGCCCCATCGCGCGTGGCACGGACGATCCGCAGATCCTCATGGTGAACTGCAAAAAGACCGCCTACAAGACGCCTGAAGAATTCGTCGCCGGCATGAAGAAAACCAAACTTAAAGTCGGCACGGCGAACTTGGGCGACATCGACCAGATCTCCACCTACGTCTTCGCCAAAAAAGGCGGGCTTATCCAGCCGACGATCGTGCCGTTCAAGGGCGGCGGAGAAGTTGCGACGCAGTTGGTCGCGGGCTCCGTCGACGTGGGCGTGTTGAACCTGTCGGAAGCCTCGTCGCAGATCAAAGCCGGCGATATTTGCCCGATGGTGATCATGTCCAAGAACCGCATGCCGGTCATTCCGGACGCGCGGACCTCCGTTGAACTCGGTATCGACGCCGTGTTCTCGACCATTCGCGGTTTTGTCGTGAATGCCAAAACGGACGACGCGAAAGCCGCCAAGCTGGAGAGCGGTCTCGTCAAGGCCATGAACCACTCGGTCTATCAGGCGTTCCTCGTTTCCGTCGGCCTCGACGCCACTTCGGTTGTCGGCGCCAAGGAATGGGGCGAGCAGATCAGAAGCATGGTTTCGGAAATGGGCCCGGCACTGAAGGAAATGGGCCTCAAATAAAATTGTAGCTTTAACTGCGCCGTCGGCCTTTTCGAAGGCCGGCGGTAAGTTTAGGTGGTCGGCGTCAGGTGGTCTCAATGTCCAGCATTTCTCCCAGGCTTCAGGAACTTTTGGTTGCGGTAATCGTTTTCGTTTTTTGTGGCGTTGTGGCGTTTCTCACGACAACGTTTTCCAAGGCCCCGGATCTTTTCATTGGAAACGGGATGCAACCGCGCAATTTCCCGCTGTTCCTGATGCTGCTGACGGCGATCATTAACGTGCTTCTTATTCGGCAGATTCTAAAAGCTCCGCCGAGACAACTTACCGCCCATTCCTATCACACGTGGGGCACCATAGCCCTCATGGTCGTCTTTTATCTGGTGACCGTGTTCGCCGACATGATGCTTGCCATCAGTCTGGTCGTTTTCTCGCTTTGTATTTTGTGGGGAGAAAGAAGGCTTTGGGTCGCGGCCTTGCTCGCGGTTTTGACGCCGGGGACCATTTTTCTATTTTTCGATCTGGTCCTTCAAATCCGATTCCCCAAGGGTATCTTGACCAACCTTTATTATGGGTGAGGAGAAAACACCAAATGTATGAAGCCGTTTCAGCAATGGCGTCGGTGTTTACCGATCCCTTTCTTCTTTTCCTGATTTTTTCGACGACGGTAATCGGCGTTATTATCGGCGCGTTGCCCGGACTTGGGGCGACAACCGGAGCCGCCTTGCTGCTCTCGTTTACCCTCACCATGGACCCGGTTCATGCGATCACGGTGCTGACCACAATTTATGTGTCGGCGACGTTCGCCGGGTCGATTACGGCAATCCTCATCAACACGCCGGGAACGGCGTCGTCGGCTGTCACTTGTCTGGACGGTTTTCCCCTGGCCCAGCGCGGCGAAGCGGGCAGGGCGCTTGGAATCGCGGTTGTTTCCAGCACCATTGGCGGCATTTTTTCTGTGATTATTCTGGCCGTTGCGGCGCCGCTGTTGGCGCGAATCGCCTATGAGTTCCGGCCGCCGGAATACTTTGCCTTGACCGTGTTCGGTCTTTCCATGCTTGCCACGATTAGTGCGGGCGGTGCAGCGAGAAATCTGATCGGCGGGCTTTTCGGTGTGTGGCTCGCCACAATCGGAGCCGACAAATCGACATCGGTCGAACGGTTCATGTTCGGCAATTACGAACTTTATGAAGGTCTCAATTTTATTCCGGTCATGATCGGCCTGTTCGCCATGTCGGAGCTTCTGGTCCAGTCGACCAAATTGAAATTGATCTCCGAGGCCATCACGATGAAGGCCATCAAATTGCCGACGAAAGAAGACTACAAGAAGATTTGGAAAACCATTGCGCGCTCGTGCGGTATCGGAACGTTTATTGGCATTCTGCCTGCGGAAGGTGCAACCATCGCCTCAATGATCGGCTACTCCGAGGCCCGGCGCTGGTCGAAGAACAAGAAGGAATTCGGAAAAGGCGCTATCGAAGGGGTCGCCGGGGCCGAGGCCGCCAACAATGCGGCGACCGGCGGAGCCATGGTGCCGACCATGGTGCTTGGCATTCCCGGAAGCGGCACGACAGCCGTCATTCTTGTCGGTCTTATGGTCCACGGATTGCGCCCGGGACCACACCTTTTCGTCGAACAGATTGACACGGTCTACGCCATTTTCGGTGCCATGCTTGTCGCCAACTTCATGTTCCTGTTTCTGGGGCTGTTCGCGGCAAAACAATTTGCGCGTCTGTCACTGGTTCCGACGCCGCTTTTGTGGCCGGTTGTGTTTACGCTTTCCGTCATTGGCGCTTATGCCCTCAATCAATCGCTCATCGACGTGTGGCTTGTCTTGATTTTCGGCGTCATCGGCTATTTCTGCCGCCGGTTTGGATTTGCCGTCGCGCCGATCGCCATTGGCCTCATTTTGGGGGAAATGGTTGAGACCAACCTGCAAAATTCGCTGAAAATATTCGACGGTGAGTGGTGGATGATATTAACCCAACCGCTCGCCGCCCTTTTCCTTTTGTTCGCGTTCTTTGGGTTGTGCGGCCCGTTCATTCTGGCGCAAATCACCAAGCGAAGAGAAAAAAAGTAAAAAGGAGCTCCCTTCATGAAGCCTCGCGTTGGAATCGTTCTTGGTGATCCTTGCGGCATCGGCCCCGAACTGGCGGCTAAACTTCTGGCCGACGCGGAGAACCGCGACCGGGCCGACATTCTCGTGATCGGCGATCACCGCATCTTGCAAGAGGGCGCGGCGGTGGCTGGCTGTTCCATTGATGTTGCCTCGGTCAACACCTTTGAGGACGCCAATTTTGAGGACGGCGTGCCGGTGGTTCTGAACAACCTCCCGCTGGATCCGGAAACGGTCCGGGTCGGTCACACCTCGCAGACCACCGGCCAATGGCAGTTGGACTGCCTTTCTGCGGCGCTCCGGCTGGCCAGTGACGGGCGGATAGACGGATTTTGTTTCGCGCCTCTCAACAAGGAAGCCATGCATTTGGGCGGCCTCACCCATGAGGACGAGCTGGGCTTTTTTGTTGAGGAACTCGGCCATCGCGGCCCGACCGGAATTCTCAACACCCTGGGCGATCTGTGGACGTCGCGGGTTACCTCGCACGTGCCGCACAAGGCGGTCAGCGAAATCATCACGCGGGATACCGTCGTCGAGGCAATTCGTATTGCCGACAGCGGCCTGCGCTTGGCCGGGTATGACGCGCCGCGTCTGGCCGTTGCTGGCCTAAACCCGCACGCCGGTGACGGCGGCAACTTCGGCCAAGAGGAGATCGACGTCATCGCGCCGGCGGTCGAGGTCGGCCGCGCCGAAGGAATTTCCGTTGATGGCCCGTTCCCGGCCGACACCATTTTCCTCAAGGCGCGCAACAAGGAATACGACGCCATCGTCACCATGTACCATGATCAGGGGCAGGTCGCGATGAAGTTGCTGGGCTTCGATCACGGTGTTTCCGTCCACGCCGGAATTCCGTTTCCGATCACCACGCCGGCGCACGGCTCGGCCTTCGACATCGCAGGGGAAAACAAGGCGAACCCGGCGGCGTTACGTGCCGCCTTTACGCTTCTCTGTCGAATGGCGGAGAGCGCAAAAAAAGCCGCGTAAACCAACCGCCTTGGCGGTTGGGAAGAAAACGGCAGTCGCATGGGAAGATCACCCGGGACGTTCAACGGGTTCGGTCCGCCCTCCATCAATTGACGCTACTTAATGCGGCGAGAAGTTCGTTGCTCTAGAATGCTGACCCGATGGGAAATCGACCGATGCCTTTCTTCGTGAAGGTTAGGCGATTCTCTCTTTCCGCGGAAACACGCAAGGAGCACCATGATGACGCGTACACTTCTCAAAGCCCGCTGGGTGGTCGGCCACGAAGGTGGCGGCCACTGCCTTTACGAAAATGGCGAGGTTGTGGTCGAAGGTGAACGCATTTTATTCGTTGGACACGATTTCCCCGGAGAAGTGGCCGAGCGCATCGATTTCGGCAACGCCCTCATTGGGCCGGGTTTCATCGATCTCAATGCGTTGTCCGACCTCGATACCTCGGTGCTCGGCTACGACAACCAGCCGCCCGAGCGCAAGGGCCGGGTCTGGCCCGACAGTTATATGAAGGCGGGGCCGCGCGAGATGTATTCAGCGGACGAACTGGCCTTCCAGAAGCGCTATGCTTTCACGCGGCTTATTCGTAACGGCACCACCACGGGGCTGCCGATCGCGTCGCTTTTCTACCGCGAATGGGGTGAGACGACCGAAGAGTTCGCCGCCGCCGCCGCCTTTGCCGGGGAACTGGGGCTTCGTGTCTATCTCGGCCCCGCATACCGGACGGGAAATATCGTTGTCGGGCAGGACGGCGGAATTAGCCAATATTTCGACGAGGAACGAGGGCTGCGCGGCCTAGAAGAGGCCGAAGCCTTCTGCCGTCGTTTCGAGGGAACCGCGGGTGGCCTCGTACGCACCATGTTTGCCCCCGACCGGATCGAGACCTGCACACCGGAACTCCTGCGCCGTACGGCCGAGGCCGGGCGGGCGCTGGAGGTGCCGGTCAGGCTTCACTGCTGTCAGGCACTCTATGAATACGACAGCGTTGTCGAGCAGCACGGCATGAGCCCACCGGAATGGCTGGAAAGTATCGGCTTTCTTGGTCCCCGCGTGCTTTTGCCACACGGAATTTTCGTGTCCGGAATAAACGGGGTCGAAAGGCCGGGACATGACCTCGAGATTTTGGCGGGGTCGGGCGCCACCATCGTCCATTGCCCAGCAGTTGCGGCGCGTGGCGGATGGTTGCTGCGCTCATTTTCGCGCTACCGCGCGCTCGGCATCAATATCGGGCTCGGTACCGACACACATCCGCCGGACATGATCCAGAATATGACGCTTGCCGTGGTTCTGGCGCGTATTGCCGAGAGCAATGCGAGCGCCGCGTCGGCGGCGGACCTCTATGACGCGGCGACGCTTGGCGGCGCTGCGGCGTTGGGTCGCCCCGACCTTGGCCGTCTTGCGCCAGGGGCTGCGGCCGATCTCAATGTCATCGATTTCGATAATCCGTTCATGGGACAGAATATCGACCCGATCCAGACGTTGATCCTCAACGGCTCGGGGCGCGAGGTGACGGACGTTATGATTGCCGGACGTTTTGTCATGCGTGAAGGCGTCATACCCGGCGTCGACGACCGCGCGTTGCGCAAAAAAGCGCAGGCGCAGTACCACCAGATCGTGGCCCAGTACCCGGACCGAACGCTCGGTCATCCCCACGTGGACGAGATATTCCAGTCAAGCTATCCGCGGCGTTCGTCGCGGGCCGCGACGCCTACCTAAGCGGTCGAAATACGTTCGGGCTCAAAGGTTCCGGCCCGAACCCGTTCCTCGATGGCCCGGAAGTCGGCCTCGTTGACCCGATAGAGGGTCATGGTGTCGCCGGGAGTCAGCAACACCGGATCGTCGGCGGTCACGTCAAACAGTGGCACCGGCGTCCGGCCGATGATATGCCATCCGGTCGCGTTGGTGACCGGGTAGATGACCGTAAGCCCGGTCGCGATCAACACCGATCCGGGCGGGACCCCATGACGCGGATCTTTGCGACGCGGAATCGCGAGGCTTTCCGGCAGATCACCCATATACGGCAACCCCGGTGCAAAACCGAGCATGTACACATAGTGTGTGACCGAAGTCATGATATCAATGATCGCGGCGGGAGCC
This sequence comes from Rhodospirillales bacterium, assembly GCA_018648445.1. Next base: position 35,064 of record JABGRG010000021.1, read on the forward strand.
ATGTTGGCCCATTCCGCGACATGGGCCATATCGGCCGCAAATTCCTCGCCATCGAAACAGACCGGCATTCGCCAGTGTTTTCCCGTCGCCGCCCCATCGTCGGAAGTTGGCGCAAGAAGGGGCGCCAAGGCCTCAACGATTTCCGCCTGCGAGGTCCGTAGCGGATCATAGTGGATCATAAGCGACCGGTAGGTCGGCACCGTTTCGATGACGCCCGGGATGGCGGCCTCGTCGACCGCCGCGCGAATCCGGATGATCCGCTGGTTCAGATCGCGGTCGATCCCTTCGCCGAACTGAACGGTCAAACCTGTGTCGCCGCAGGGCAGAAACAGGGCGGCCATTGCCCGGCGTCCCGCCTAGCGGGCCAACATCTTGGTCGGCAGGTAGAGGGCGATCTCGGGGAATATGGTCAGCAGCACCAAGCCGATCATCAGGCACAAGAAGAACGGAAATGCCGCCTTGGCGATGAAGAACACGTTCTTGCCCGTGAATTGCTGGAGCACAAATAAATTGAACCCCACCGGCGGCGTTAACTGCGCCGCCTCGATCACGATCACCATGAAAATGCCGTACCAGATCAGATCGATGCCCATTCCCTCGATGATCGGCTGCAAAACGCCCATGGTCAGCACGATCATGGAAAAGCCTTCGAGGAAACAACCGAGAATGAGGTACAGCACCGTCAACACGGCAATCAGGCCGTAGGTGGAATATTCCTGTGCGATGATGAATGTTGCGAGCTTGGCTGGAATGCCGGTGAAGCTCATGGCCATGGACAGGTAGGCCGCACCTGCGATGATCAGCAGGCAAAAACACGACACGCGCGTCGCACTGTGCAGCGAATCCTTGAAGCTGGCCCAGGTAAGAGAGCCGAAAAGCGCCGACAAAACCATGGCTCCGAAGACGCCGAAAGCGGCCGATTCAGTTGGTGTGGCGATCCCGGCGTAGATGGATCCGATCACCAGGACGATCAGCATCGCCACGGGAATCAGGCGGCGGGTCCCCAGAATTTTCTGCCACAGGGTCGTCTTGATTTCCTCAAAAGGAACCCGGTCCGGATGGAGCAACGCCCACAGCGCGGTGTAGCCCATGAACAGGAAAATCAACATGATGCCGGGGCCGACCCCGGCGATGAACAAGCGCGCGATGGACGTCTCGGTGACGAAGCCATAAACGATCAACACCACCGAGGGCGGGATCAACAGACCCAATGTGCCCGACCCGGCCAGGGTACAAATGGTCATGTTTTTGTCGTAGTTGCGCTTTTCAAGCTCGGGTACCGTGATCTTGGCAATGGTGGCGACGGTGGCGGCTGACGACCCCGAAACGGCGGCGAAAATCCCGCAGCCGAGAATGTTGACGTGCAGAAGCCTTCCTGGAAGCTTGACCAGCAGCGGCGCCAAACCGTTGAACATGTCGTTGGCCAGGCGCGTGCGGTTCAGGATTTCGGCCATCCAGATGAACAGCGGCAAGGCCGTGATTGCCCAGTTATCGCTAAGCGCTCCCCATATGGCCGAAGCCATCAGCGACCCGCCGGGCGCATCCGAGAAAAAAGTGATTGCGATATAGCCAACGCCGACCAGCGCAACGGCAATCCAAACGCCGCTGGCCAACAGGACGAAAAGTGCGATGACGAGCACAATGCCCATGCCGATTGTTGGATCCACGGCTAGGCTCCTTTTTCTGGATTGTGCGCGCCGTCGGCGGCGGCTTCTTCGTGAATGATATCGTCGATTTCGGGGTTTTCGGCGGCGTCCGTCACATAGACCGGCATCCCGCCTTTGATCGTAATGAAAAAGTTTTCGATAAAGGTGATGGTGATCAGGGTCACGCCCCAAAACATAAACAGTTGCGGAATCCACAGCGGGATTCCCACGACACCATCGGACATCTCGTTAAAAATGAACGATTCATAGGCCATAATAATGCTGAAAAAGGCCAGCGTACCGAAGAAGAGCGCCGAAACCGAGAGGCACCAGATCTCAATCCAGCGCCGAATTTTCGGCGGCAAATGGCTGATCACGACCGTGATGCGAATGTGCTCGTTCTTTCGCAGGGTCTGGGCGAGGGCCAGAAATACCGACGCAACCATGCAAAAGACCACGAGTTCAATAACCCCCGGAATGGTCGTTCCGAAAAAACGCAGAACGATTTCCGAGAAAATCAATAAACCGATCATGGCGGTGCAAAATGCCGCCAATGTCGAGGACACCGAGTAAACCTTGTCCAGAATGCGCTGAAAATTTTTCAACAACGCCGCCCTTCAGGCTTGAATGAAAGGGAAGGAAGAGGCCGACGGTTTTTTCCGCCGGCCTCCCCATCACTTGAAATAGCGAATCAGGACCTGACGATTACTGATTTTTGTACGCTTTCAGAACCGCTTCGCCTTCGGCGCCGGCGCCTTTGGCCCATTCTTCAAGAATGGTTTCGCCGACTTCCACGATCTTCTTGTCCAATTCGGGGGACGGATCCTGAACGACCATGCCGTTTTTCTCGAGGGTCTTCATCAGCTTGGCATTCAATGAATCACACAGGATCCAGCCGTAGGTCTGTGCGTCCTTCGCGGCCATCATCAGTGCTGTCTTATTCGCGTCGCTGAGTTTCGCGTAGGCCTTTTCATTAACAACCGTCAGGGTCATGGAACGGTTGCCGCCACGGGCATGGGTGTAATACTTGGCGAAATCCCAGGCTTGAGAATCAACGCCGGTCTGCGCTGACGTGTACATCACCTGCACCAGATTGGTGGCAAACGCCTGGGCAATTTCACTGACCTGAATTTGAACCGGGTCCGAACCCATCAGTTCAGCCATACGCGAGGTATAGGGGCTGAAGGTGCGGAACTTGACGCCCTTGAACTGGTCCAGGGACGTGATCGGCTCTTTCGTATAAAAACCGGTTTCCGGCCATGTCACGGCGATCAGGATTTTGGAATTCTGCTTGGCCATCAGTTCTTGCGTCTTCGGTTCCGACAGCATCCAGATCTTCCAGGCCGTGTCGGCCTTACCCGCGATGAAAGGAATCTGCGAGGTGTTGTAGATCGGATGGTCGTTGCCCATGCGGTACAGGAAGAACTGACCGATCTGAATTTGACTGTTGCGGACGGCCTTCAGGGTTTCTTTTTCCTTGATCAGGGACTGGCTCGCATGAACCTTGATCGTGAAATCACCGCCCGAATAGTGGGCCACACGCTCCGCGAAATGACGCAGATAAATTGTGTGCATGTTGCCTTCGCCGAGCGGAGCCGGCAAATCCCACGTTAGGGCCGAGGCGGTAGAGGCTACACCGGCAACCGCCACCATGGCGACCGTCGACAAAAAGGCTTTTGGCAAGAATTTCATATCCAGCTCCCTGTTTCGGTTTGATTGACAAACATTCACACATTTATTTCATGGAAACACTAAACGTCCGGCTAGTTTAAGTCGATTCGAATTTTGCATCAAATTTGCATCTTGTCAGATTTAAGCGATTAAGAGTTGGCGAAAGGGAATGCTTGCCGAAAACCCCGAAACTTCACTATGGTTTGTTGTTCGGCTGCGATCCAAGTTATTCTCAATTATCGGTGATCTCATGAGTTCAGTAATTCAAGCAAACGGCATTCGAATAAACGCCCGTATCGATGGTCCCGATAGTGCGCCCGTCGTCATGTTCAGCAACAGTCTGATGTCGAATCTGAACATGTGGGATGCGCAAATGGCCGCTGTGACGGCGCGCTACAGGGTGCTGCGCTACGACCAGCGCGGACATGGCGGCACCGAAACCACGCCGGGGCCATACCCCACCCAGCTTCATGCCGAGGATGCCTTCGCGGTAATTGAGGCCATGGGAGTCGGCCCCGTTCATTTTGTCGGATTGTCCATGGGCGGCTTTACGGCGCAGGTGCTGGCGACTCAACGGCCCGAGGTCGTGCGTTCCCTGGTTCTTTGCGATACGGCGTGTGTGATGCCCCCCGGGTCGCTTTGGAACGAACGTATCGAGATCGCCCAAACCCAGGGCATTGAAGCGCTGGCTCAGGGCACGCTGGAGCGCTGGTTCACCGCACCGTTCCATGAAACAGGCAAGGCCGAGTTGGCGGCGGTACAGGCCATGATCCTGGGGACCGGTGCAGACGGTTACATCGCCTGCGCCGAGGGCATCCGCGACATGCGGATATGCGATAAGCTATCTGAAATCACGGCACCCACCCTGGTTCTGGTCGGCGAGAGCGACCCTGCCTGCCCCGTATCTTCGGCTGAAGTCCTGCATGCGGGGATTGCCGGATCGGAGCTGGTCGTGTTGAAGAGCGCCGCGCATTTACCAAATATCGAGCAGAGCGAAGAATTCAATCGGATCCTGCTTGGTTTCATTGACCGCCAATAGGCTGAGGGATTAGGCCGACATGCCGACTATCGAAACAAGAAACGAGCGTTGCGCTGCCTGCAATCTGTGTGTGCTGGCCTGTTCCTTCCATCATGAAAAGGCGTTTGGCCGGCGCGGCGCGAGCATTGATATCCTTAAAAACGAACGGGAAGGCGAAGTCGAAATCGTCATCCTCGACGATTCGCGGGACGGACGTCGTGCCTGTGACGGTTGCGTGAATGAGGAGACTGCGCTGTGTGTCACCTGGTGCCCCGTCGGGGCGCTTCTGGCGAGGGAGAACTGAACCATGACAAAAACCTTCGCCATCGGCGGCGGCATCCTGCGTGTCGACCTGACCCGAGGTGCCGTCACCACAGAACCGACGGCCCCTCTCAACGCGCGCTTTCCCGCCGGAATGGGCGTCAACAACTGGCTTTTGCTGAACGAAACGCCGGTTGGCAAGGAACCGCTCGATCCCGAAAATCTTCTGATCTTCACGACCGGAACTTTGGTCGGCACGCCAACACCGACGGCCTGTCGCATGACCATCAGCTGCAAAAACGTTATGACCGGTGGTTTCGGTTCGGCCAGCGCCGGCGGCAATTTCGGCCCGGAACTGAAATATGCCGGGTTCGACCATATTGTCGTTACCGGGCGCGCCGAGCGGCCGGTGTTCATTGACATCGTCGACGGTGACGTCAGCATTGTGGATGCTGGCGATCTTTGGGGCGAAACTACGTGGGAGACCGAAAAACGCCTGCGGGCGAAGATCGACCGTCCGACCTTGGAATTGTTGAGCATCGGCCCGGCGGGCGAGAACGTGGCGGCGTCCGCCTGCATCATGGTCAACCGCACCCGGGCGGCGGCACGCTGCGGCGTGGGCGCGGTCATGGGATCTAAAAACCTGAAAGCCATCGCCGTTAGCGGCTCGGGTTCGCTACAGGTCGCCGACCCCCACGGGTTCATGGACGCCTGCCTCGATTTGCAGCGTCACCTGATGGGCAATGAAACGAGGAAAAACCTGAGGAATTTCGGCACCCCTGCCTCGTTCGGAGGATGGAACGACAAGGGTTCTATCCCCGTGCGCAATTTCCAGGAAACGCAGATTGATGCCGAAGCGGCAAACGCCATTTCGACCGCCGTCAAGGAAAAGCGGTACATCAAAAGGGCTTTCGGCTGCTTCTCGTGCCCGGTTTTGTGTTCGCAGTATCAGCAGGTGAAGGACGGGCCTCACGCCGGGACGCGCGGCGAGAAAATCGAAAGCCAGAATTTCTGGGATTTCGGCGGCAAGCTGGGCATTTCCGATCCGGCCGCGGTGCTGGCGCTCAGCGAACTTTGCGCCCGCTTAGGGTTAGACAACACCAATGCGACCAATCCCATCGCTTGGGCGTTCGAGTGTTTCCAACGCGGTCTCCTGACCGCAGAGGACGCCGACGGTCTGAACCTGGAATGGGGAAATGTGGAGGTGGTTCTCGAACTGTTGCGCAAGATCGCCTATCGCGAGGGGATCGGGGATCTATTGGCCGATGGCAGTTTCGCCGCCGCAAAAAAACTTGGTCAGGGGTCGGAACGTTTCGCCATCCACATGAAGGGCCAGGACCTGGCCGAGGAAATGCGTGTCTTCAAGGGGTGGGCTCTGGCCATCGCGGTGGCCGAGCGCGGCGGAACCCACACCCAGGGCGGACCGTTGACCGAACGCATGGGTCTGGAACCAGAATTGTCCATGGAGCGCTTCGGCATTCCCACGGCATTCGATTCCGCTAATTACGAACACAAGGCCGAGTTGGTGGCCTATTACCAGCGCTTCCACAATCTGCTGGAGATCATGGGCATCTGCTTTTACGCCACCTATTGGTCCGGGCTTCACACCATGGGACCCGAGGACGTGGCACGGCTTTATGGCTTGGCGACCGGCGACAAGAAGACAGCCGAGGAATTGATGATGGAGGGCGAGAAGGTCCTTTATCTGCAAAAGGCCTTCAACATGCGCCACACCGCGTTTGACCGGAATTCGGACTACCCGCCCGAACGTATGATGAGCGAACCGGCGACCGGCCCCCACGCTGGCGAGCGTCTGGACCGCGCGGATTGGGACAGGCTTCTTGATCAGTACTACGATCTGCGCGGTTGGGACCGGGCGTCGGGCAAACCGACGGCGGAGAATTTCCGTGCCGTCGGTCTACCGGATTTGATTAGGCGGATTTGATTAGATCAGGCCAGCGTCTTTGCCATAGGCTGGATGTTGACGCCGGCGGCACTCAGCGCGTCGCGCATCTGCCCCGCCATTGCCACGCCGGCCGGGTTGTCGCCATGGACGCAGATGGTGTCGATGGCGACGGGAATCTTCTTGCCGCTGACACTGGTCAGCGCGCCTTCCTGAACGAACTGGACGATTCGCGGAACGGCAATATCGGGATCATGAATCATTGACCCGTCGATCTTGCGTGACACCAACATGCCATCGTCGTCATAGGCGCGGTCGGCAAAGATTTCGCGGGCACAGCGCAGGCCGAGTTTTTCGCCCGCTTTCTCCAGCTCGCTGCCCGGCATGACCACGAACAGCAGGGTCGGGTCCACAGCCTTGACGGCACGGGCGGTCGCCGTGGCCAGCCCCTCATCTACCGACGCCATATTGTTCAGGGAACCATGGGCCTTGAAATGGGTGACTTCCATGCTGAGGGACGTTGCCATGGCCTGGATGGCGCCGATTTGATAGATCATCGATTTTTCAACGTCCTCGGGACGCTCGCCCTGGATCGGACGGCGGCCGAAACCCCACAGATCGTTGAACCCGGGATGGGCGCCGACGCCAACACCGTTTTCCTTGGCCAATGTCAGGGTTTTGTGCATCACCAGCGGATCGCCGCCGTGAAAACCGCATCCGACGTTGGCCGAGGTGATGATCTTGAACATCTCCTCGTCATTGCCGATGACGTAAGCGCCGAAGCTTTCACCCAAATCCGAATTCAGGTCGACCGTACCCATCCCGATATTCCTTTCCCAAAAAAACCAAATTCCCTCTCGTTTCAGTATCTCTGCGACCGCGTAGATTCTGATTGTCACAAACTATAGTGCCCAAAACGGGGGCGGTGGGAGAGTTTTGCAGAAAAAATACTCCGAACCCCGGCGGATCGTTGCGCGGTATCTCCGGGCACGGCGCGTATCCGCATATGGCGGTTGATATCATAACGGCGGCCGCCGATTTTACTGAGCGCGCACGACGCGTCCATTTGCGTGTCGGCTCGAAGATCGACGGGCTGGACACCGCGGCCCAGCGCAGCAACTACGATTGCAATGAACTGGCGATCCCCACGGGAACCCGCGTGCCCACCCGTTCGGCGTTGGATTTACTCGGAGACAATCCGTAGAAAAGGGATGCGCAAACCCGTCATCTTGGCGGTTGGTAAGAAAACGGCGGTCGCGCAAATGCTGATTTGAACTTCTGGATTTTTTGCTCCCGTCGTTCCACTGTGACCCGTCGTCAAACGGAAGGAGTCGAAGATGACGGATTTCTATACGCCCGGCGAGGGCGGCGAGACGGTCTTCACCGTCGGTTCCTCCAACATGAAATTCGGGGTCGGCGCGCTTGGCGAACTGGGCGAGGACGCGGCGGCACTGGGCATGACGCGGGTGGCCTTCTTTACCGATCGCACCGTCGGCGCCACCGAGTGCGCCGCCGTTGCGCTGGCCTCGCTCGGCAAGGCCGGAATGGACGTGGCGATCTTTGATGAATGCCGCGTCGAACCCACCGACACGTCCATGACTGCCGCTGCGCGGTTTGCCCGTGACGGTGGTTTCGATGGCACCGTTTCGTTTGGTGGCGGCTCGGTCATGGATACGGCGAAAGCGGCTAATCTACTGGCCAGCCATCCCGGCGATCTCTTGACCTATTGCCACGCGCCACATGGTCAGGCGGTGGCGGTTCCGGGGCCGTTGAAGCCACACATCGCCTGCCCCACGACCTCGGGCACCGGCGCCGAAGTGACCGCCATTTCGGTCTTCAGCCTGACGGGCCGCAACGTGAAAACGGCCATACGCAGCAACCATATCAAACCGACCATGGCCGTGGTTGATCCGCTGGTTACCGAAACGTTGCCCGCCAACGTCGTCGCCTTCACCGGGTTTGATGTGCTTACTCATGCCCTGGAATCCTATACGGCGCGGCCCTTCACGCGCAGTGAGCGCGCACCGAGTGCGGCCCGGCGTTCGCCCTACCAAGGGGCCAATCCGTGGGGCGATATGGGTAGTCTCGAGGCCATTCGTCTGGGCGGGGAGTTTCTGGTGCGTGCGGTAAACGGGCCGGACGACCGGGAAGCCCGTCAGAACATCCTGTTCGCCGCCACCTTGGCCGGGCTCGCCTTCGGCAACGTCGGCGTTCACATCCCGCATGCCGCATCCTACGGCGTTTCCAGCCTCAATCACGACTACGTGGCGGCGGGCTACGAAACGGTTGATCCAATGATCCCGCACGGTTTGTCGGTGGTTCTCAACGCGCCTGCGGCCATTCGCTTTACCGCCCCTGCGGAACCCCATCGCCACCTAAGCGCCGCCGCCGCCCTGGGCGCTGATGTACAGGGCGCGGCCCCCGAAGATGCAGGTGAAATTCTGGCCGGACGACTGATCGAATTGATGAAGAACTCGGGCATCCCCAACGGTCTGGGCGGCGTCGGTTACACGAAGGAACACATCCCCGATCTGGCCGCCGTCACCGGAGCGCTCAAACGTCAGCTTTCCATGTCGCCACGACCCGTGGCCGAAATGGATTTACGGGAAATCTTCACCGATGCCTTGTGTTATTGGTAGGGGTTAAACGGACCTATCAAAACCGTCGTGCGATCATGTCGATTTCGACCTTAGCGCCACGCGCCAGCCCGGTGACGCCGACGCAAGTCCGTGCGGGGCGTCGGTCCACCGGGAAATAGCTGGCGTATACTTGGTTTACGGTATCGTAGTCTTCCTCGAAACGGGTCAGGTAAATCCGCACCTGGACGACGTTTCGTAGCGAGAGCGCCAATTCCGCCAAAACCAGCTTGAGGTTTTCCATTACGCGGTGAGTTTGAGCAACCACGTCCTCGGGTATGGCGGCATCGCCGTCGTTCGGATCTGTCGGCATCTGCCCCGTAACAAATATCCAGTCGTCGCATTCCACGGCATGGCTGAAGGGTGCGACCGGTGACGGCGCGGTGTCAAACAGATGAAACGCTGGTTCTTTCATGTGAAACGTCACCCTTTTGTCGTCAGGAGTTATCGCGCCCGATATCCATTGCGTCTCCGGGTTCGGCAATGACGATTTTCGCCTGTGGGAGAGCCGTTCGCGCTGCTTCGGCAAACGATGTCCATGGCTCGGACGTCGCCCCCATCATTTCGTGGAACTTCTCGTGAGGCGGATACAGAATGAACGTTTTTGGAGCC